>CAYNWR010000076.1:0-9681 GCA_964400915.1 uncultured Burkholderiaceae bacterium | reverse complement strand
TATCGCCCCTTCTGTTCCAGGCGCTGCGCGGATGGATGCCGATCTCCGATCCAATGCCCACGGCGCTCATGGGCTGCGACTTGGTGAAGACTTCCGCATCGGGCCCAATGCCGACTTCCAGGTACTGCGACCACGCGCCGCGCTCGACCAGGGCGGCCTTGACCTTGTCGGCGCCAGGCGAACCTGGGACCACCTTGGCCAGGTCGTCACCAACGGCCGCGACCACCGCACGCCGGATGTCGTCGGCCCGCGACGCATCACCGCGCGCCTGCTCCTCGATGACCCGTTCAAGCATCGAGGACACAAAGGTCACGCCGGCCGCCTTGATGGCCTGCAGATCGATGGGCGCGAGAAACCAGGGCAGCGCCGGGTCGCGTCGATGCCAGGCGGAATTGTTCAGCACCGTGGTCGTGTCGCCCAGGCGGGCACCGGCGCCGTTGCGCACCGCCTGCGCGGGATACTCGAGCTGCATGAGCTGTGCGCAGGTGGGGGCGATGCCCGACAGGTCGAAGACACCGTCGTCGCGAACCTGGACCAGAACGGCGCCCTGGCCTTCGATCCAGACACGCCCAACCAGCACCGAGCGACGGTGGTCGAAGGGCAGCACGTTGGTGGGCGAAAGGAGTTCATCGATCATCGGGTGTCGTCTCCTGAGCTGGGTCTTCTTCAATCCAGGGTTGGCAGCCAATGCCTGCAAGGCCTTGCCGGCTGGACTCGGACACCACTGCCAGATGGGCCATTCGGTGTGGCGTCCCGCAAGCCCGTCGGGGCACCGGCGCCAGGATCCCGGCGGCGGTGCATCAACGCATCAACGCGCCTTCTTGGCCTGGCTGGCCGCCCAGCGTGTGGCAAAAGCGGAGAGATCGGCCATGCGCTTGAGCAGGTCTGCGCCCGACGAAGTGAGCACGTAGCCTTCGTTGCCGTGATTGATGAAACCCGCTTCGCGCAGCTGCTTGATCCGGGTGTTCAGGGTGTTGGGCGTGATGCCGCCGACGCTGTCCTGAAGCAATCGGAAGGTTTGCGGATGGCCATCGCGCAATGCCCAGAGCACGCGCATCGCGTAACGAGCTTCGAGGAGCGCCAGCAACTGGTGAATGGACGCGTTTTCCCTGGAACTCATGCGCGGCTCTCCTCGTGGCTATTGTGCCGGGTGGGCTTTGTGGACGGTGTCGTTGTCGAAATCGGGTGCATGCATCGCTACACATTCAATAGCGATTCGCAAGCTTTCACTATAGCGCAATTTCCTCCAAACAAGCGCAGCGGCGCAGCCCCGTCGTCGTGGTGGGCACGCCACAAGTGGCGCCGGCCGCGCGATTCAGGGCTTGCGGGGCTCGGGCGCGTTGATGTAGAGCTTCTTGAGCAGGCGCAACAGGGTTTCGAATTCGCCGGGATCGAGTTGATGGGCAAACTCATCCTCCAGTTGTGCAGCGGTGCGCTCGGCGCTGCGCATGAGGGTGCTGCCGGCGCGCGTCAGGTGCAAGCCAATGGCCCGGCCGTCGCGCGGATGGGGCCGGCGCTGGATGAGTTGGCGCCGCTCCAGGCTCGCGATCAGGCCAACGAGGTTGGGTGGCAGCAGGCCAAGGGTGTGACACAGTTGTCGTGACGTCACGCCGGGGTTGTGCGTGATCAGCGACAGCACGGAAAAATCGACAGGCCGCAGCGCATACACCGCCATGCGTTCAAAGAAGACGCCGATGACGGTCAGGGCTGCGCGGCGGCAGTTGTAGCCGATCAGGCCTTCCAGGTAGCTGCTGTCGATCGCGTCGGAGCCAGCCGTGGCCGCGCCAGCCCTTTCCTTGCCGCTTTTCGTGGGCTCATCGACAACTGAAATTTTCCGCGTTTTCGCCATCGCCGCTCCCGTTGTAGTGCGCGTATTGTGGCCATGCGCACAGGGGTCGCGAGCGGCCAGGAAAGACCTGGCTTCCGCGCGCCAGGATGCGTTGCGGTGCCTGACCCTTCTCGACCCAATCGACAAGTGCCGCGAGCCCGTCCCAGGTGTCTGTGGCGGCGCCACCCTGGCAGTGGCTCATCCCGGGAATGAGAAAAAGGCGCGCGAAGTCGCTGGTTGATGCACCGTGCTGGCGCTGCAGACGTTGGTAGTAGTCCACCATTTCGTCGGCCGAAAAAATGGGGTCGGCCAGGCCGTGCGCAAACAACAGCTTGCCGCCTCGCGCGCGAAAGCCGTCCAGTTGCACATCATCGGCGGTGTTGAATATCCAGGCGTGTGCGTCCATGCGCGCCGGATCGCGATCGAAATCGAAGGTGTAGATGCTCAGGCTGCGATCGGGCGGCGTGACGAAATAGCCTTGCAGGGCATCTTCCATCAGGAAAACGTGACGCGAGTTCGCCTTGGCGGTGGTGGACGTGCCGAGTTTCCAATTGCGCCAGTCGTTTTGCGGATGGCCAACGCCGGCATCCCAGGGCCAGGTGAAGTACAGGGGCCTGCCCGTCGAATCACGCGGGCCCGCAAAAACCTTTTGCAGGGCGCCCACTTGAGCAGCCGACAGGCATTGGTTGGTCTTTTCACCCGCGCACTGCAAGGTGCGCACGTCAAACCGGCACGCCGCCGGATTGGACACCAGTCCATCCACCAGACCATCACCGGCATCGCAGGCGTCCAGGACGCCTTTGCGCACCAGACCCAGATCCGTGTTGCTCAGCGCCTGGCTCAGCACCGGTTGGCCATCGGCGCCCGGCGGCGCAATCGCCTGAAAGGCTTGGGTGTCCCAGGCAGCTGCAATCGTGGCGCCCTTGGAAACCCGCATGGCCGGAGCAATCGCGATGACCCCATCAAAGTGCTTGGGAAATCGCTGCGTGAACATCATTCCTTGCCGGCCACCACCGGAACAGCCAATGAAGTAGGAGCGCTCGGCCGGTTTGCTGTAGTAGCGCTGCACCAGCTCCTTGGCCAAGGTGGCCACACGGTCGTGGGCCGCGTAGGCGTTGTCGACACGGGCGATCGGGTCAAAGCCGAAATCGGCCGTTGGGCCCTGATGCCCGGCGTCCGTCGTCACCACGGCAAACCCACGGTTGATTGCATACCCGGGCGCGGCCTGCGGGCCCACCGCCGGCCGGACGACGCCATCGTTGCCGCCGCCGCCCTGGTAGAGCAGGCGCCCGTTCCACGCGACGGGCAAACGCAACTCAAACCCAGTGTGATAGGGCTTGCCATCAATACCCACCCGCTCGCCCATGCGCCCACTGACACGGCAATGGGCGGCCAGCAGAGGGCCGCCGGACGCGCCTGGCGGCCGGACCGTGTTGTCTGCAATCACCTCGGTGCTCAAGGTCACCCCTTGAGGGGCGACGCCCGCAAAGCGGGCGCAGTCCTGAACCTGTGCCTGGGCCGGTGATGCCCAGACCAGGAACGCGATCGATGCGAGCACCGACCATGATTTCACTGCAGTGCGACTCAATTTCTGAGGCACTGGCAGCACGGGCTTGGCAGCGTGTTTCATGGTGCGGTGATTCTCTCGGGGCTCAACGGCAACTGAAGCTGTCGGCCGATTCGATGCTGCCGGTGCCGTTGTAGCGGGCCACTTTGGGATAGGGACACAGCGGACGCGTGCGGCCTGCAGACCAGGACGATGGCAACTCGGTGTTCACGACGTTGGATCCCGCGCCACGCGCCTTGGCGATGACTTGATCGGGAGCGATGCCTTTTTCGACCCAATCCACCAGGGACTGCACCATGTTGAATTGATCGGTGGCAGGGCCACCCGAGCAGTGGTTCATGCCGGGCACCAGGTACAGGCGCGCAAACGAACTGGCGTCGCCGCCGTTGACCGTCTGCAGCGCGTCGTACCACTCGGCCGTGTCCTTGGTCGAGAACACGCCATCGGCCGTTCCATGGTAGACCATCAGCTTGGCACCGCGATCCTTCAGGCGCGACAGGTTGGTTTCGTTCGGTGGTGTCATGAAGGTCCACGACGACTCGGTGTAGGTTGCGTTGGTCACGAACATCTTGTCGTAGTCCGTTTCAATGTTGTAGGCCAGTGCGTGCTCGAGCCCGGACTTCGCCGTGAACGCGGCGACGGTTGTTGGCGGCGTCGAAAAGATGAATGCGTAGGCACCCGGATCGAGGTTCTGCGAGTTCGCGAAGTTCCAGAGCGCGAAATTTGAACCCGCCACACCCGGATCCCACCAGGTGCCGACATAGGTGGCGGTGCCATCGGCCTTGCGTGGGCCGGCAAACACGCGTTTGAGCACGGTCTTCTGGGCGCTGCTCAGGCAACTGCCGTTGCGCGCACCTGAACAGGTCGGCACATCGGTGTCGATGTTGAAGGCGGTCTGGCATGCCTTGACATCGCCGACGGCGTTGTCTGCAACCCCATCGAGCGTGTCGCACTTGGCGACGATGGCATTGCTGAGGGTAGCGAACTCGGCCGGTGTCACAGCCGTGTTGATGATGGGCAAGGTGTTGGTGCCAAGGTCCGAGATCGAGGCCCATTGCTGAACCTTCCACAACTGTGCATGCGCAGCCTTGGGCAGGTGAAAGCCTGGGTTGCCGGCAAGGATGCCGTCGTATTCATCGGCCCAGCGCGCAGCCGTCACCATGCCGTGGCGTCCGCCATTGGAACAACCCGCAAAGTAGGAGCGGTCGGGCGAGCGGCCGTAGGCGGCCTTGACGAGGTTCTTGGCCATGGGGGTCAGCGTGCCCACGGCTTGGTACCCGTAGTTGGACCGCGCGATCGGGTCGATTCCGAAGAAGGGCGTCGGGGCGGGATTGCCGGCGTTGGAGCTGAGCACCGCAAAGCCCATGCTCAAGCCGTTGGTGGTCGGCGAACCGCCTCCGACGCCACCAGCGGCGGTAACCACGCTGCCATCGAGCCCGCCGTTGCCCTGGTGGAAGAATCGGCCGTTCCAGTTGGTCGGCAGACGCATCTCAAATCCGATGGCGTAGGCACGATTGTCCAGAACTCCGGTGCGGGCATTCATTTCGCCGCGCACCAGGCAGTGCTCGGGGATGGGGGTGGTGATGCCCGTGGCGGTCAGGCCCCCGGCCGGCACGGTGCTCACCGAGGTGATCGTGGTGTTGGCAAATGCCGCCTTGCTGGCCAGGTCGGTGCAGCTGAGCAAGGTGCCAGGGCTGGCCGCCGACAGCTGCGGCAATCCGCCGCCGCCGCAGGCCGACAGCAGGACCGCCGCGCCCAGGCCGGCGGCCCAGTGCAAGGGCCGGTGTGAAACCTTCCAGATGTTCATGGGTGTCTCCTCGCGGTCGATTTCCTGCGGCGCAGGAGCCATTCGTCGCCACGATGAAGTAAATATAGTTATCAATACAAACTATCTGGCCTGGGACTTTCCCGAGGACGGCCACTGCCGGACCTGCGGCGACACGCCGGGCCTGCTGCTGCAGGCCGCGTCGCGCACTCGATGCAGCAATCAGGATTCGGCGGTGAATCCGATGCGCTTGATCAATGGCCCCCAACGTTCGAACTCGGCCCGTTGGCTGCGCGCCATGTCGTCGGGCGTGCCACCGTAGGGGATGAGTCCCACCACCGTGAGCGAATCGATGACCGACTTGTCGGCAATGGCCGCATTGATGGCCGCATTGGCCGCCGCAATCACGGGCGATGGTGTGCGGGCCGGTGCGTAAAAGCCGAACCATTCCTCAACGGTCAGTTCGGGAAACCCTTGCTCGGCAAAGGTGGCGACCTCGGGCACAAAGGGCGAGCGGGTGCGGCCTGATGTGGCAATGATGCGCATCTTGCCGGCCTTGTGGTTGGGTACGAAATCACCGTGGGGCGTGACCATGGATGCGATCTGACCACCGACCACATCCGTCACACCCGGAACCGAACCGCGATAGGGTACGTGCTTAAGTTCCACGTTGTTGTTCAGGCCGAGCAAGGCACCAATGAAATGGGGTGTCGAACCGGCGGCCGGTGAGCCATAGCTGGCATCCTTGGGATTGGCCTTGGCCCAGGCCAGAAACTCCCGCACCGTGCGCACGCTGGCAGGGACCATGGGCCCCACCGCCAGACCGTGGTGGATCATCGATGCGGTGCCGACGGCGACAAAGTCCTTCACCGGGTCGTAGGACAGTTTGGTGTAAATGTGTGGGTACAAAGCCAAGGGCGAGAAGGGCGACAAGGCCAGGGCGGAGCCGTCGCTGGGCGCTGCCTTGAGCGAATCCAGGGCGATCCGCCCGCCAGCACCGGGTTTGTTCTCTACAACGGCGCCACTGCGCGAATACGCGCTGCCTGCGAACTTGTCGCCCACGCGGCGTGCACAGATGTCACCGGCGCTGCCAGCGGGGAAGCCATAGAAGATCTTGACCTGATCGATCGCCTGGGCAAATGCCGGCGACGCGCCGAGGGCGGAAAGGGCGGCGCCAGCGCTGGCGGCCTGGACAAATTGACGACGTTGCAACATGGTTCTGATACTCCTGCGAGTGGGTTGGATTAAGTAGGTACGGATCCTTCATCAGGCGCAGCGTGCCTTGATGTCCGCGGGGATTGGAATGGCCTTGATGCGGTCGGGCTGACCCTCTGGCCGGACGACAAAGGCGCGGGTTTCCAGGCCTTCACACAACAGATCGGCTCCGCGGCGCACCTCGTGCCGTTGGATGAAGACCTTGTCCCGCCACTCAGCAATGCTCGTGTGCACCTGGA
The DNA here is from genome assembly GCA_964400915.1 of uncultured Burkholderiaceae bacterium. Taxonomy (GTDB): domain Bacteria; phylum Pseudomonadota; class Gammaproteobacteria; order Burkholderiales; family Burkholderiaceae_C; genus CAYNWR01. Next base: position 3,067 of record CAYNWR010000076.1, on the reverse strand, counting down.
TGGTTTCGCCATAGGTGGCGGGCTTGAAGAACTTGGTGTGGATTTCCAGCAAGGGCGTGCCGACAATGCCCGTCGTCTTGACCAATTCGCGCCAGGGCGGAATGCCACAGCTCATGAAGAAATGCAGCGACGCCGCGTCCATCCACCTCGAGAAGTTGGGAAAGAACACGATACCGGCCGGATCGCAGTCGCCAAACTGCACCTGCACGGGATACACACTGCTGCGCGACATGATGGTGTCGGATGTCTACCGAAAAAATCCGCCCGTGCCGCCAATCAGCGCGGCGCCATGCGCAAGGCGCCATCGAGCCGGATCACCTCGCCATTGAGGTGGGTGTTCTCGACGATGTGGGCCGCCAGCCGGGCAAATTCTTCGGGTTGCCCCAGGCGCGACGGAAAGGGAATGCTTGCCGCCAGGGACTGCTGAACCGGCTCGGGCAATTGCCGCATCAGCGGCGTGGAAAACAGGCCCGGCGCGATCGTGCAGACACGGATGCCGTGCTGCGCCAGATCGCGCGCCATCGGCAGGGTCATGCCGACCAGCCCACCCTTGGAGGCGCTGTAGGCCTGCTGGCCGACCTGCCCATCGAAGGCGGCCACGGAAGCGGTGAACAACATCACACCGCGCTCGCCGTCGACAAGCGGCGCCAGCTTGGCGCATTCGGCGGCAAACAGGCGGCTGGCGTTGTAGCTGCCGACGAGGTTCACCTGGATGACCTTCGTGAAGTCTTCCAGCGGGGCCGCTGAGCCGTCTTTCTGCACCACCCGCTTGGCGGTGCCGATGCCCGCAATGTTCATGAGGATGCGTGCCGAACCGAGTGCCGCGCGCGCCGCATCCATGGCCGTCACCAGGCTTTCGGTGCGCGTGATGTCGCAGGTGCAGGCGATCGCCCGCCCGGCCCCATGGCTGGCCAGGATGTCATGGGCAACCCGCTGCGCCCCTTTTTCATCGACGTCAAAGACGGCGACCTTGGCGCCCAGGCGGGCCAGCTCACGCGCGGTGGCTTCCCCCAAGCCCGATCCGCCGCCGGTGACGATGGCTGTGTGACCTTGAATGTTCATGGAATACTACCAAAAATATAGCAAACTATTGATGGTTGTCGATCGCTAGGCCGCAATATGGCTGAAAAACCGTCAAAAAGGGCCTGATGGCGGCTGCGTCGCGTACGCGGCGCGGTAAAGCGGTGCCGCGCCTTCAGACACCCATGGCGCATTGAGCGCCATGGGATCCTGCGCAGCCAGTGACGGACGATCAGGAATCGGCTGTGAAGCCCACACGTTTGGCGTAGCCACCCCACAGTTCGGAATCGGCGCGCACGGTCCGCGCAAATTCGTCCGGGCTGGCCGAGGCCGTGGGCACCAGGCCGATGGGTGCGGCAAAGTCGGCCACATCCTTGGCGGGGATCAACTGGCGCAGCGCCTCGTGGAAGCGGTTCACTGTTGCTGCGGGGGTGCGCGGCGGCATGAAGAAGCCGAACCACTCTTCCATCGTGAGTTCGCTGTAACCTTGCTCGGCATAGGTGGCCGTGTCGGGTGCATAGCGCGACCGCTGCTTGCCGGTGACGGCCAGCAGCCGCAAGCGGCCATTGGGCCCGATGTGTTGCAGGTAGTCGCCGATGGGCGACGTGAACAGGGGCAATTGACCGCCCAGCAGTTCGGTGATGGCGGGGCCCGATCCCTTGTAGGGAATTTGTTTCATGTTCAGGCCGGCCGCCTTGTCAAACAGCGCGCCAACCATGTGCGGCATCGATCCGGCGCCGGGCGTGCCGTAGTTGCCCATGTTGGGATTGGCCTTGATCCATTCGACCAGACCCTTGAGGTCGCGCACCGAGGCCGGCACCGCAGGGCCCACACCCAGGCCAAACGCCGTGTACAGGCCCGTGGTCACCGGGGTCACATCGCTGGCCTTGTAGGGCAGCTTGGTGTAGGTGTGCGGATAGATGGTGATCATCGAACCGGGCGTGAACAGCGCGGTGGTGCCGTCGGCTGGGGCACCAATCAGCGTGGTCACACCGATCTGGCCGCCCGCACCAGGCTTGTTGTCAACCACGACGTTGGTGGCATAGACACCACGAAGCTTTTCGGCCATGCGGCGCGCAAAGGCGTCCGTGGTGCCGCCGGGCGGAAACCCCACGAAGATGCGAAGGGTGTCGATGGGTGTCTGAGTCAGACCCAGTTGGGGAGCTCCGATCAGCACGGCCGATGCCGTGGCGGATTTCAGGACAAGTCGGCGAGAGGTCATGGTCAGTCTCCTGGGGTGGATGCACATGCGCGGCTAGGCTCAGTGCGGTGGGTTTGAGGGCGTGAGTGTGTAGGGCAAACTGCCATCGTGCAAGGCATTGACCATCGATTCGCGGGCCTTCAGCACCGCGCGCTGGTTGATCGAACCCTTGTCGGTGATTTCGCCCTTGTCGATATCCGGTGGAGCGTGCATCAGGTGCAGGCGTGCCACCCGCGTGGAACTGCCCGTGGAGCTGCGCGCCAATTCGTCGATCACGTGCTGGAAATGCGCCTGCACCGCAGCGCTTTCGAGCACCTGCTGCATCGACGCGGTGTCGCCCAGGCCCGCCAGCTTGCGAACGGCCTGGGTGGGCACGATCAGGGCGCCGATTTCGTGCAGGTTCAAGCCGGTGATCACGGCGTCCTGAACATACGGGGCGCCGGCCGAGATGATGCGCGCGCGCAGCGGACCGACGCTCACGAAGGTGCCGGTGGACAGCTTGAAATCCTCGGCGGTGCGCCCATCGAACTTCAGGCCCTGGTGCGGATCGTTGTCGTCGATCCAGCGCACCGCGTCGCCGGTGCAGAAGTAGCCTTCCTCGTCGAAGGCCTCGGCGGTGGCCTCGGGGTTGCGCCAGTAGCCGGGTGTGATGTTGGGGCCCTTGTAGCGCACCTCGACCTTGTCGCCGCTGGGCACCAGCTTGAGCAGCATGCCGGCCGAAGGCAGACCGAGGTCGCCGGCTCGCACATTGGGGTTGGTGATGAACAGGCCATGCGGGGCACTTTCGGTCATGCCCAGGCCGGTGCCCATGACAATCCGCTCGCCGGCCTCGCGCTCCTGGCTTTC
>CAYNWR010000075.1:0-9777 GCA_964400915.1 uncultured Burkholderiaceae bacterium | reverse complement strand
GCCTTGTGGGTTGCACCAGCCCAGGCCGCCTTGCAACACGGGCCACGCGACATCACCACGCGCTGCCATCGCAGGGTGCTGCACGGTCTGCCCATGATGGATTTCATACCCCTGCACCGTCTGACCGGCCAGGGCCTGCCAGGGACCCGGCGGCAGGACCGGCTCAAAGGTGGCCGTGCGCGGTCGCACCTGCTTGTCGCGCTCGAACCGCGTCGCCAGGGGCAGCAACCCCAGTCCCGGGGCGTTGCCGTCAATCCCGTGTGGGTCGATCAGCGCTTCACCCAGCATCTGCAGGCCCCCACAGATGCCCAGCACCGCACCCCCGGACTGTGCATGCCGAGCCACCGCCGCGTCGAGCCCGCGCTCGCGCATCCAGGCCAGATCGGATGAGGTGTGTTTGCTGCCCGGCAGCACCACCCAGCGGGCACCGTCCAGGTCACCGGGCGAGCGGGCCCAGACCAGGCGCAGGTTCGGCAAACGCCGCAAGGCTTCGAACTCGTCCAGATTGCTGATGCGCGGCGCCGCGACGATGGCAAGCACCGGCGCATCGTGTGAGGACGGCCGTTCATCAAACCAGGCGTCTTCCTCGGGCAGGCCGTGGTCGCGCCACATGGGCACGGTGGCCACGATGGGCACATCCGTGCGCTGCTGCAGCATGTCCGGCCCGGGCTTCAACAGCCGGGCGTCGCCGCGAAACTTGTTGAGCACGAAGCCCATCAGGCGCTGCCGGTGATGGTCTGGCAACAAGGCCCAGGTGCCGTACAAATGTGCAAAGGCGCCACCGCGATCGATGTCGGCCACCAGGATGGCGCGCGCGTCGGTGTGTTCGGCCACCCGCAGGTTGACCACGTCACTGGACATGAGGTTGATCTCGGCGGGCGAGCCCGCGCCCTCCATGACGATCAGGTCGAAGTCGGACCGCAGGCTGTCCAGTGCCTGGGCCACGTGTGGCCAGACGGCAAGGCTGCGCTGGCGCCAGGGCATGTCGCTGAGGACGGTGTTCACCCGCCCGCCCAGCACCACCTGCGAGCGCGTGTTGCTCTCGGGCTTGAGCAGCACCGGGTTCATGCGCACATCTGGCACCGCGTGTGCAGCCAGCGCCTGCAGGTATTGCGCACTGCCGATCTCGCCCCAGCCCCCGCCGGGCATCTGCACCACCCGGGCGTTGTTGCTCATGTTCTGCGCCTTGAAGGGCGCTACCCGCAAGCCGCGGCGCGCAAAGCTGCGGCACAAGGCCGTGACAAACCAGCTCTTGCCGACACCGCTGGCGGTGCCCCAGACCATGATGCAGCGCGCCGGTGACGTGCTCATGTCATGGGCGTGCGCGGCAGCACGATCCAGCGGCCATCGGGCGCCTTCATCACGGACACCTGGGCGTCGAAAGCCGTCTTGAGGGCCTGGTGCGTGGCCGCGTCGCCCGGCGGCCCCTGGTGCAGCACACGCCCACCCTGCATCACCACCAGCGAATCGGCCGACAGCGCGGTGCCGACCTCGTGCAACACCGTGACCACGCTGGCGCCGTCCCGGCACAGGCGCTTGACCAGATCCACCCAGACCGCGTGAAACGCCAGATCGAGGTGGGCCAGGGGCTCATCCATCAGTGCCACCGCGTGAGCGCCTGCGAGCACGCGCGCCATCAACACGCGTTGGCGCTCGCCGCCCGATAGCTGCGCCAGGGGCCGTTGTGCGTGGGCGGCCATGCCGACGGCCTCCAGCGCTGCATGGGCCGCCTCGTGATCGGCCGGGCCCGCCGGCAACCACCAGGCCTGATGCGGCAGCCGCCCCAGCAGGGCCACATCGAGCGCCCGCAGGTCGCCGCTGGCCTGTTCGTCCTGTGCGAGCCAGCCCAGAAGGCGCGCGCGCTCACGGTCATGCCAGGCCGCCAGAGGACGGCCCTGCAGCAGCACCTGGCCCGCATGCGGCAGCAAACCCGCGAGGGCCTTGAGCAGGGTTGACTTGCCCGCGCCATTGGGGCCGACCACCGCCGTCCACCGTCCTTGCGGCACGTGCAGGTGGGCGTCGCGAACCAGCACGCGAGGCCCCAGCGCCACGCTGAGCGCGTGCGCCTGCAGGCACACCCGGTTTGCGGCGGTCATGTCCGCCCCACCCTTTGGCCGGCACCGCTTCGCCACAGGGTCCACAACAGGTACAGCCCACCCACCAGGGCCGTGAGCACACCCACGGGCAATTCCTGCGGCGCCCAGAACACGCGCGCGAGCGCATCGGCCATTGCCAGCAGGGCACCCCCCGCCAACGCCGACAGCAACAGCAGCACCCGCTGGCGCCCGGGCGCATGGCGGCGCACCAGGTGCGGCGCCACCAAGCCCACAAAGGCAACCATGCCCGCCTGCGCCACGGCGGCGCCGGTGGCCAGCGCCATCAGGGCCACCAGCGCCACCCGCGCTTGGGCCACCGGCAGCCCCAGGCTGCGCGCCGTGTCCTCGCCCAGCGCCAGGCCATCGAGCACCCGCGCCAGGACCAAGGCCCCCAGGAGGGCCACCCCGAAGGCCCAACCCAGCACCCGCACGGACGGCCAGCCCAGAAACGCGGCCTGTCCCAGCATGAAACTCTGCATCACCGGCAGGATATCGGGCTGCTGCAGGGCCAGCACCTCGCGCGCCGCCGACAGCACCACCCCGACGATCACGCCCGCCAGCAACAAGCGCAGGGTCTGCTGCACCCCACGCGCCAAGGCCAGGGTGAGCAGCACGCCCAACAGCGCGCCTGCAAAAGCGGCACCCACCAGGCCCCAACGCAACAACAAGCCCGCGCCAAGCACCACCTGGCCGCTCAAGCCCCCCAGCACCATGGCCAGTGCCACACCCAGTGCTGCCCCCGAGGCACTGCCCAGCAGATAGGGATCGGCCAGCGGGTTGCGAAACAGGCCTTGGGCAATGGCACCCGCGAGGCCCAACAAGGCCCCGACCAGCCAGGCACCCAGGCTGCGTGGCAGGCGGATGTCCTGCACGATCGTGAGCGACAGGGTGTCGCTCGCGGCCGCAGACGACCCACCGAGCCACCCCGCCAGCAGACCGACTTCCCAGCCCTGTGCACCCGCCACCAGGCCCAAGCCCACGGCCAGCACACCGGCGGCCAGGCCCGTGGCCAGCGCCAAGCCTTGGCGGCGCGTTTCACGACGAGATCCCCGTTGTTGCTCGTGCGCAGCCCCTTGGCTTTGCCAGGCCCCTTCCGACGCTGCAGCTGGCTTGTTCATCGCGTGCTCAAAAGCCGTTTCACCCAGGCCCGTGCGCTCACCGCGCGCCCACCGCCCGCTCGACACAGGCACGCAACACCTGCGCCGCCTGCACCACCCGTGGCCCGGCCCGCACCAGCACATCGGCGTCGGCACTTCTCAAGGCGCAGATCCGCTGCCCACGCACCACCGGCAGGCCTGCCCAGCCGGGGCGCTGGGCCACACCGGCGGCCTGGCGCTGACCCAGCACGATCACGTCCGGTGCCTGCCGCACCACAAACTCGGGATTGATCTTCGGATAGGGCCCCTGCCCCATGGGCACGATGTTCACCAGGTTCATGCGACGCAGGATGTCATCGGTGAACGACCCAGGGCCTGCGGCGTAGCCACCCCAATCGCCACCGCTGGCCTCGAAATACACGCGCGCGCCGCGCGCCGATGGGGGCAGCGCACGCGCCACCGCCAGGATCTGCCCATCCAGCACGTCCCACAGCCGCTGGCCCCGCTGGCGGCCGGCCGCTGCGTCCAATGTGTGCCCCAGCACCAGCAGGGCGTTGTGCAGATCGGCCAGGCTGCGCGGTTCAAGCTCCAGCACACGCAGGCCGAGTTCGCGCAAGCGCCCATTGGCGCGGGTGGAATGCGCGGCCAGCACCAGATCGGGCTTGAGGGCCAGCACCGCCTCCACGCTGGGATCAACGCCCCCACCCACCTTGGGCAGCCGCAGCACCTGCGGCGGATGGTTCGAATACCGATCAGTGCCCACCAGGCGATCGCAGGCATCCAGGGCGCAGACGATCTCGGTGAGCGAAGGCAACAGGCTCACGATGCGCCCGGGGGGCTGCGCCACCAGCGGCTCGGGTTGCGCGGCGCCGGGCATCTGGGCGCTGGGCAAGGCAACCCCGGGTACTTGATCCACGGCGTGCGCATCGACCCACCCCACCAGCCCAACCAGACCGATCCAGACCATGGCCAGCCCCCGAACCAGCCGGGCGCGCACCCACCGCAAGCGAGGCCAGCGAACGCAGCGGCCAGGGTCACGCATGGCGCGCACCCCATCGCATCACGATGTCGTGCAGGGCGGCCACGCCCTCGGTGAGCGCGGCGGGTCCCGGCTGCAGGATCAGCGGCGACTTGATTTCGTGCAGCTCGCCATCGCGCACGGCCGGCACGGCATCGAAGCCCGGCCTGGCTGCCACCAGCTCGGGCCGGAACTTCTTGCCGCACCACGAACCGATCACGATGTCGGGCGCGCGGCGCACGATCTCGGTGGCGTCGGCCACGATGCGGTTCTTGCCCAGGCTTTGTTGCGCCAGTTCGGGAAAGCAGTCCTCGCCGCCGGCCAGGGCGATCAGCTCGGACACCCAGCGGATGGCACTGATGGGCGGCTCATCCCACTCCTCAAAATAAACCCGGGGACGCCGCCGCAGCGTGCCGGCGGCCACCGACATGGCCTGCAGGCGCTGGCGCGTCTCGGTGATCCAGGCCTCGCCGCGCTCCCGCTGCCCGACCATCGCGGCCACCTGCCAGAGCACGGCAAAGATGTCGTCGACGCTGCGCTGGTTGAACACCGTGACCTGGATCCCGTGGCGGATCAGCGTCGCCGCAATGTCCGCCTGCAGATCCGAAAAACCAAGGACACAGTCCGGTTGCAGCGCCAGGATCTTGTCGATCCTGGCGCTGAGAAAGGCGCTCACGCGCGGCTTTTCGCGCCGCGCCCGCGGCGGCCGCACGGTGAAGCCGGAAATCCCGGCGATGCGCCGTTCCTCACCGAGCAGGTACAGCCATTCGGTGGTCTCCTCGGTAAGGCAGACGATGCGCTGCGGGCCGGTGCTGGTGTTCATCGATCGATGGAAATCGCGCGGCCGTGTCCGCTGGGTTCAGTTCGTCGCGCGGGGTTGCCAGCGCAGCGTGAGGTGCAAGGTGCGCCGCGCCTGGTTGTAGCCCCAGGCGGTCTCGTAAATGCGGTCGGTGGCGTTGGCCAGGGTGGCCTGCAGGCGCCAGTCGCGGGCCAACGCCCAGCTGGCATGCAGGTCCAGGGTGGTGAAGCCGGGCATCTCGCGCGTGTTGGCGGCGTCGTCAAAGCGCACACCCAGGCGCAGCAGCGACGCGCCCGCCTGCCACGCGCCCTGTTGCCAGTCCAGGCCAGCGGTGGTCTGCTGGCGCGCGCGCCGCGGCAGCAGGCGCCCATTGCTGGTGTTGCGGGGATCGAGCGCGTCGTGGGCCGCGCGCCAACGCCAATCGCCCGCCTGCCCACGCGCCTGCAAGGTCCAGCCTTCGATGCGGCTGCGCGGGATGTTCTCGGGGATGGTGGTGTTGGTGATGTAGCCGCGGATGCGCGTGACATAGCGGGTCAGTTTGGCCTCGTTCGCACCTTCGGTCCAGGTCAGCGCCGCTTCGCTGCTGGTGCCACGCTCGGACAACAGGGCGGGGTTGGAGAAACCCGGAAAGTACAGTTGATTGAACGAGGGCGCCACAAAGCTGGTGCCGTGCGAGGCACTCACCCGCCAGGGCCCACCCAATCGCAAGGCATAACCGGCCAGGCCGGTGCTGGCGGCGCCAAACTGCGAATTGCGATCACGGCGCGCATTCAATTGCCAGGCATGGTTGCCGGCGTTGCCGTCCAGGCCGACAAACACGGCGTCGATGCGACGGGCTGCCACGGTGTAGGCCGTCGAGCCCGCCACGCGCTGTTCGCGCCGCTCGACGCCCGCCTGCGCCAGCCCCAGCGGGGTGGACACCCGGTTGAGCCACGTCCATTGCGACTGCGTCGTCTGGAAATCGCTGGGCAGGAATGCGCCCACACGGGCGTCGGTCACGTCACGGCTGTGGCCCAGGGTGAGTGTGCTGCGCCAGCCGGCGCTCAACTGCCCGTCCAGCTCGGCGTGCGCCACGCGGCCACGGATCGCACTGTTGGCGTCACGGCCCGGGCCGTCGTCCAGGTGCGTCACGCCTTCGCTGGCGATGAGGCCGGCCCCCACCGTCCAACCGGAGGCCATCTTTGCCCGCACGCGGGCCTGAACACTTTCCTGCTCGAAGGGATCGCGGTCGGGGTTGTGGTTGCCAAACAGCACCTTGGGGTTGGTGGCCGAATCGCCGTGCTGGCGCAGCCGCTGGGCACCCAGGGCATAGGTCCAGTCGCCGTGGCCCCCGGTGAGGCTGGCCGCCGCGCGCAGGTGCCGCTCGCTGCCCACGCTCAGCGCGGCACTGGGCGCAAAGCCCGTCGCGCCGCTGCGCGTGAAGACCTGCACCACCCCACCCACACCGTCGCTGCCGTACAGCGCCGAAGCCGGGCCCTTGAGCACCTCGATGCGCTCGATCATCTCCAGCGGCAGGGTTTCCCAGATCGGTGTGCCGGCCGTGGCCGACCCGTAGCGCACGCCATCGATCAGCAGCAGCGTGTGCCGTGTCTCGGTGCCACGAATGAACAGGCCCGACAGCTTGCCCGCGCCGCCGTTGGCGCTCATCTGCACCCCGGCTTCGCGGGCGAGCAGTTCGGGCAGGGTGCGGGCACCCGCGCGCTCGATGGTGGCGCGATCGATGACGGTGACGTCGCTCACCAGCGCGTCGCTGCGGGTCTCGCTGCGCGTGGCCGTGACCACCGTCGGTGCCAGCGACACCTGTGGGTAGGCGGGACCCGCCCCCAGAAGCATCAAAAATAATAGCGAAGAGTGAAGATGGGACGCTCGCTTACGCCAGATTGAAGCAAAAAACATGACAAAAGCCCGTTGCGGATGACACCCGGCCTGCCTCCCCGCAGGTGCTGGGCGATGCGGCCGCGCACGTCCGTGGGGACATCCGCAGCCTCCTTGTTGGCCGGTATCCGGGCTGGCGGCGCTTGCCTCGACGCCTTCCCAGGAGGAACCTGTGGTTCCGGGCCCAGTGGCTGCATGTCGAAGCCGGGTTGCTGGCCGTGAGCAGCCAGCAACCCCGTCGCTTACCGTTGCGGGGGCAGCGCGGGTTAGATGGACACACGCGTGGCGTGCCCAACCTCCCGCTTCCCGTTGAACTGCGGCATGAGAGCCACACCGCGAGCACCAACGGGCCCATTCTACGGGCCCAAGCGCGGCACACCCGCCTACAATGGGTCTGGCATGGTCAGTCCTTCCTCCATCGAGCAGATCGCCGAGCGCGTCGAGCGCCTGTTGCTGCGCCACGAAGAGTTGCAACGCACCAATGAGTTGCTGCGCGATCAGGTCGAAGCCCTCCAGCTCGAACGCGATTCGCTCAAGTCACGCCTGGGTGCCGCCCGGGCGCGCATCGACACCCTGCTGGACCGGCTGCCCGAAACCACCAGTTCGGCGATCGCGCGCGCGATGTCCCCCAATGGGGACGCGCCATGAAGCAGCTCGAAGTCCAGATCATGGGCCAGAGCTATCTGCTGGGTGCGCCAGAAGGCGGCGAAGCCCGCCTGCTCGAGGCGGTCGAACGCGTGGACACGGCCATGTGCCGCATCCGGGATGCCGGCAAGATCAAGGCACGCGATCGCATCGCCGTGCTGGCCGCGCTCAATCTGGCCTTTGATCTCAGCGAAGCGCCCGCAGCGCCAGCCGCTGTGCCAGCCCCCGGTCCAAGTGGCAGCACCGCTGGTTCGCGCGTCGGTGCCGACAGCGGTTCTGCCCGTGCCACCGATGGCGCGGGCGACGAACGCCTGACCGCCCTGATGGCACGGCTTGACGCCGTGTTGGGCGACGGCCAGTTGCTGTAAATCCCTAGTCGGCCCGCGCCGCCCGGCGCACCAGCGACGATTACACTGAACCGAGCGGCGCCTGTGCGGCCACGGCGCCCACCGCTGGAGGTTGTCCGTGATTCTTGATTTCATCCCCGAAGCCACCCGAGCCGCTGGCCTGGGCGCCCTCATGAAGGGCGCTGGCAAAGTCACGCGCTACATCCCCCTGCCCCAACCCACCCTGCTGGTCGGGCCTGGGTCGAGCACCCGGCTTGGCGAGGTGGTTGCGGGCTTCGGCCACCGCAAGCTGCTGATCGTCACCGACGCGATGCTGGCCAAGCTCGGCCTCATCAAGGGTGTGACCGACGCGCTGACCGAAGGCGGCGCCGAGTTCGTCGTCTTTGATGAGATCACGCCCGACGCGCCGATCCCCTTGATCGAACGCGGCATCTCGGTCTACCAGGACAACAACTGCGACGCCATCATTGCCTTCGGGGGTGGCTCTTCGATGGATTCGGCCAAGGCCATCGCGGTGTCCGTTTCCAACCCAGGCAAATCGCTGCGCAGCCTGGCCGGCTACCTCAAGGGCTTGCGCAACCCGGCGCCCATCTATGCGGTGCCCACCACGGCTGGCACGGGCTCCGAAGTGACCGTTGCGGCGGTGGTGTCCGACCCCGAGAACCACAGCAAGATCGTGATCGTCGAGCCCCGCATGGTGCCGCGCATGGCCGCACTCGACCCGTCGCTGATGGTCGGGCTGCCCCCGCCCATCACGGCCGCCACCGGCATTGATGCACTCACGCATGCGGTCGAATCCTTCATCGGCAACTGGGCGACGCCCTTCACCGATGGCCTGGCGCTGGCCGCCGTGGGTCTGATCTTCGGCAACCTGCGCACCGCCTACACCGATGGCCGCAACCTGGTTGCCCGCGAGAAGATGGCGCTGGCCTCCACCTACGCCGGCATGGCCTTCACCCGCGCCAACGTGGGTTATGTCCATGCCATCGCCCACCAGTTCGGCGGGCGCTATCACACGCCCCACGGCCTGGCCAATGCCATCGTGCTGCCGCATGTGCTGCGCTATTCGGCGCCCGTCGTGGTGCCACGCCTGGCCGCCTTGGCGGTGCGCGCCAGGCTGGGTACCGCCGACGAGGACGAAAGCACCCTGGCCGACAAGTTCCTCACCGGCGTCGACGATCTCAACCGCGATCTGGGCATTCCGCTGCACCTGGGTGCGCTGCGCGAGGCCGACATTCCCGACCTGGCGCGGGCCGCCTGTCACGAAGCCCACACCGGGTACCCCGTGCCGCGCTACATGACGCAGGGCCAGTGCGAGGAGTTGATCCGGCAACTGCTGCCGCCCGAAGGCGACGCCGCAGCCGCCAGTGCGTCCAAGGGCGCTGCGGGTGGCAAGGCTGCGCCTCGCAAGCGCGCCCGTCGCGCGGCCGACTGACCAGGGCACGCTCCCGGGCCGCCCCGCTTTTCTCTCCAACACTCAAACAGACCACCTTCGGAGATTTCCCATGAAACGAGTCGTGACGGTCACCCTGGGCCCGTCCAAGCAGGATTTCGCGTTTGAAACCGATTTCCTGGGGCACCACTTCCACGTCGAGCGCCTGGGTGCCGACGACGACACGGGCAAGGCCTGGGAACTGATGCGCCGGCATCAGGCCACCGCCGACGCCATCGGCCTGGGCGAAATCGGCGATCACTACCAAGTGGGCCTGCGCTCGGTGGTCAACAAGGAAACCAAGCGCCTGCTCAACGTCGTCACGCGTGTGCCCGCCACCACGGGCGCCACCTTGCGCCGCCTGTTGCAGGTGCGCGCGGTGCGGCACGTGCAGCACCAACTGGGCAACTACTTCAACAACAACATCGTGCTGTTCCTCTCGGGCATGCGCAACTACGACATGGCGGT
>CAYNWR010000074.1:0-9850 GCA_964400915.1 uncultured Burkholderiaceae bacterium | reverse complement strand
ACCCCTTTGACCGATGCCCATGACATCCGCGAGCGCCTAGAGCACGAGGTGGCCGCCGTACTCGATGGCGGTGCCTGTGTTCCACACCCCAGCACCGTGGTTGATCTGACTCCCATGGGCACGGGGGGCGACCCCCTGGTCTTGCGCGAGGGCTTCGGCGATCTCGCACGAATCGGGCTTTGAGACAATCGGACCATCTTGGATATCAATCACCTAGTCCAGACCGTCGCGATCTTTGCACTGCCCGTGCTGTTCGCGATCACGGTCCACGAAGCCGCTCACGGCTATGCCGCTCGCCACTTTGGCGATCTGACGGCCCACAGTGAAGGGCGCATCACGCTCAACCCGCTGCCCCACATCGACCCCGTGGGCACGATCCTCATGCCCCTGGTGCTGTACTTTGCAACCTCGGGCGCATTCCTGTTCGGTTATGCCAAGCCTGTACCGGTCAATTTTGGCAACCTGCGCCACCCCAAACGCGACATGGTCTGGGTGGCCTTGGCAGGCCCGGCATCCAATTTTGTGCAAGCCCTCGCCTGGGCCGTGCTGTTCGTGTTGCTTGCAAGCCTGGGGGTGCGCGAGCGTTTCTTCCTCGAAATGGCCAACGCCGGCATCAAGGTCAACCTGGTGATGTGGGCCTTCAATCTGTTCCCCCTGCCGCCGCTGGACGGTGGCCGTATTCTGGTTGGCCTGCTGCCCTGGCGACAGGCCTCGCTGGTCGCGCGCATCGAGCCCTGGGGCTTCTTCATCGTGATGGCCCTTGTGATTGCGGGTGTCGTCTCCAGCCTCTGGCTCAGCCCTTTGATGGCCGTGGGCCAATGGTTGATCAACCTGCTGGTAACGCCCTTGATTGCTGTGTCGCGACTGTTCTGACCCGTTTCCGCCTGAAGCCCATCATGAATCCCGTGCGTGTTCTCACCGGCATCACCACCTCCGGCACCCCCCACCTGGGCAACTACGTCGGTGCGATCCGGCCCACGGTGCAAGCCAGCCGCAAGCCCGGCGTCGAGAGTTTCTTGTTCCTTGCGGACTACCATGCCCTCATCAAGATCGACGACCCCGACCGCATTGGGCGCTCGACCTTGGAAATCGCCGCCAGTTGGCTGGCTGCGGGCCTGGATCCCGAGGTCGTGACCTTCTATCGCCAATCGGACATCCCGGAGATTCCTGAACTCACCTGGCTGCTGACCTGTGCCTGTGGCAAGGGCTTGCTCAATCGCGCCCACGCCTACAAGGCCCAGGTGGACAAGAACACGGTCGCCGGTGTCGATGTGGACACCGACGTCAGCATGGGCCTGTTCATGTACCCAGTCCTGATGGCGGCCGACATCCTGATGTTCAAGTCGCACCAGGTGCCGGTTGGACGCGACCAGGTTCAGCACATCGAGATGACGCGAGACATGGCGGCCAGTTTCAACCATGTCTATGGCGAGCATTTCGTGCTTCCGCAGGCCGTGATCGACGAGAACGTGGCCATCCTGCCAGGCCTGGACGGACGCAAAATGAGCAAGAGTTACGACAACGTCATCCCGCTGTTTGCGCCCCGTGACTTGTTGCGCCGTCAGATTGCGGCCATCGTCACCGACTCACGGGCACCGGGCGAGGCCAAGGCCACGGACGGTTCTGCGCTGTTCCAGATCTACCAGGCTTTTGCGAGTGCCGAGGAATCGGCGGCACTGCGCCAGGCCTATGCCGACGGGATTGCATGGGGAGAAGCCAAGCAGTGGCTTTTCGAACGCATCGACCGTGAGATCGGGCCCATGCGAGCCAGGTATGAAGAATTGATCGCTCGACCGGATCGGGTCGAGGACATGCTGCAGGCAGGCGCTGGCAAAGCCCGCAAGCTTTCGGCTCCGTTCATGCGCGAACTGCGCCATGCAGTGGGTCTGCGCGTGCTCGCCTCCATGGGCGCGCTGGGCAGCACTCAGAGCGCCGTCCGCCCTGGAGCGCGAGCATCTGCAGCGGCGTTCAAGCAATACCGGGAGTCCGACGGGCAATTTCGCTTCAAGGTTGTCGATTCCGTCGGGCAGGTGCTGCTGACCAGCAAGGCCTTCGGATCACCCAAGGACGCCGGTGCCATGCTGGCAGCGCTCAAGGCCGCTCAGAATGAGCCGGCCTGCACGCGCCTGGCTGAGGAGGCCATTGGGCGACAGCTCGATGCAATGGAGGCGCACACGCTTTGGCTAGCCATCGAAGCTGCGGCACAAGCCCTTGCCGAAAAGACCAGACCCGCCGAAGACAAGACCTGATTCGCGCTTTCTGGCGCTGGCCCTAGAATGCAGCGATCGGGGAGACGTTGACACCCGCTGAAGGAATCGTCATGGCCAGCACCGTGCAACAAGAAGTCGATGAGCGGACCAATCTGACGAGCAGCAACAAATTCGAGTTGTTGCTGTTTCGCTTGGGCACCCCCCTGACCAGTTCGATCTCCGAGTTGTTCGGGATCAACGTCTTCAAGGTCCGCGAGATTGTGGCAATGCCGGTCATCACACCGGTCGTCGGTGCACCACAACACACGCTGGGCGTTGTGAACCTGCGGGGGCAGATCATGCCCGTGCTGGATCTTCCGTCCATCGTGGGGTTCAAACCGGTTTCGGGCCTGAACATCATGTTGGTGACGGAATACGCCCGCAGCACCCAGGCCTTCGCCGTCGAATCGGTGGAAGACATCGTTCGCCTGGATTGGGGACAGGTGCTTTCGGCCGAGCAAAGCCACACGGCTGGCCTGGTCACGTCCATTGCGCGCCTGGACGGCAACAAGGACGGCTCGCGATTGGCCCAGGTGCTGGATGTCGAGGCCATCTTGCACAAGGTCATGGGCGTGCAGCCCGTTGTGGACGAACAGGCCGTGGGAGCCAAGGTCAAGCTCAAACCCGGCACGATCGTTTTGGCGGCCGACGATTCTTTCGTTGCACGCTCGTTGATCGAAAAGGGCCTTCAGTCCCTGGGCATCCCCTTCGAGATGGCGAAGTCGGGCAAAGAGGCCTGGGATCGCCTGAACGCCATCAACAAGAGCGCTGAAGCCGAAGGCAAGACCATCTACGATCGTGTGTCCCTGGTTCTGACAGACCTGGAAATGCCTGAGATGGATGGTTTCACTCTGACGCGCACGATCAAGCAGGACGCCCGGCTGCGCCGTCTGCCGGTCATCATTCACTCGTCCCTTTCAGGTTCGGCCAATGAGGATCACGTCAAGAGTGTCGGCGCCGATGCCTATGTGGCCAAGTTTGTAGCAGAGGAACTTGCGGACACCATCCGCAAGGTGCTCGCCAAGTCAACCGTGCCGGCCTGAGCAGGGCTACAGCCGGCACCCGGCCATCAACTTTGCACACGACCGGGCAGGCCGGCCGCGCGGCGCGCCAGGCCTACCAACGATCGCGCTTTTTTTCGATGATGGCGCTGGAAGTGCCTGCAGATAGGTCTGCCGGGATCGTCACGCGCCCTCCTTGCTCGTGAAGACCGCCTTCGAATCCAAAGCGCTCCGAATGGATGTCGTACAGCCGAACCAGCACTGTCAAAATGTCAAACGGAAAGCCCTTGCGCCCATCGGTATCGAGATAGAGTATCTGCTGAAGCTTGACATGCAGTTCATGCGTGCCCCACAGCTGCACGATCATCATCCAGATGCGAGGGAACTTGTCCACCAGCTCCTTGATGGTTTGATCCGCGCTGAGCACCGTGTGCTTGCTGTTCTGCGAACTGGCAAACAAGCCCGAAATGTGCTCGACCTTCTTCTCCAGCTCGAGCTGATAGCGAAGCTCTGCCAACGATCGCTTGTGGCCATCGCGCTGCTCGGCCAGGCTCGGCGGCAAATCCATCTTTTCGGTGGTGGCGAAATCCGGGGGCGAATCCGCCGATGGGTCACTTTTGGGCGTGTTCACGTTGGTTTTTGCAGATGCCGCCATGAGGGCAGGCAACAGATGCAACATCTTAGTCGACGCTGCGCCACAGTTCCAGTCCTGTGCGCCAAGCTCTGAGAACGGATCAAATGTCGACAGCCGGCGTCTTGGTTGTCACTGTGGCGCTTGCGAGGTGCTTTTCCAGCATGGCAGCGGCTTGTTCAAGCACCCCGATGAACTCGCGCGCATTGGCAGCCGTCATGCCATACACCGGGCTGGACGTCTCGCGCCCCTGTTGATCATTGCCCAGGATGCGCATCATCAGGATGGCCTGCCCGCTTGCAGCGTCCTGGGCCAACGAAATATTGGCCGACTTGAGAACTTGGTCGATCTTCAAAGGCACCTCAAAGAAAAGACGTCAAAGCGCGGCTTTGATGTTTGCTCCCAAACACGCCCGAACATGGCATGCCGCATCCGCTGGTTCAGCTTATGGAATTGTCTCACGCGGTCCACCGCGTCTTGGTATGCCAAGCGAGGGGGCTGGTACCGAAAGGCCGACAATGCCACGTGAGCCCAACGAAAAGGATTGACTGATTCCATGCCCACCCCTGACGTATTGGTGATCGGCGGCGGCAACGCCGCCCTGTGTGCGGCCCTGATGGCCCGGGAAGCTGGTGCCACGGTGCTTCTGCTTGAGGCCGCCCCACCGGAATGGCGTGGTGGCAACTCAATGCACACGCGCAATCTGCGTTGCATGCACGACGCCCCGGAAGACGTACTGGTGGATGCCTATCCTGAAGAGGAGTTTTGGCAGGATCTGCTCAAGGTCACCGGTGGCAGCACCGATGAAGGCCTGGCACGCCTGGTCATCCGCGCTTCGTCGTCCTGTCGCGGGTGGATGCACCGCCACGGTGTCCGATTTCAACCCTCTCTGGCCGGAACACTGCATCTGTCACGAACCAATGCGTTTTTCATGGGTGGTGGGAAGGCCCTCGTCAATGCGTACTACCGAAGTGCTGCCAAGTTGGGGGTGCAGATTCGTTATCGATCACCCGTTGACCGCCTTGACATCGACGATGGCGTGTTCCGGGCTGCCTATGTTGCTGGCGAACGCATTGAAGCCAGGTCCTGTGTGCTGGCTGCAGGTGGATTTGAGTCGAACATCGAATGGATGCGGCAGGCGTGGGGGCAAAACGCCTGGGGGGAGTGGCCTGCAGACAATTTCCTGATCCGAGGTACTCGCTTCAACCAGGGTGTGCTGCTCAAACACCTGATGCAGGAACACCACGCCGACATGATCGGGGATCCCACGCAGGCCCACTGCGTGGCCATTGATGCCAGGGCACCCTTGTATGACGGCGGTATCTGCACCCGGATCGATTGTGTGTCGCTGGGCGTCGTTGTCAATCGGCTCGGACTGCGGTTCTACGACGAAGGCGAGGATTTCTGGCCCAAACGCTACGCCATCTGGGGACGATTGGTTGCCCAGCAACCCGGTCAAATCGCGTACGCGATCATTGACAGCAAGGCCGTGGGTCGATTCATGCCACCCGTTTTTCCTGGTGTGCAGGCTGCCGACCTGACAGAGCTTGCAACCAGGCTTGATCTGCCAAAGCAGGCCTTCCTCGCCAGCCTGGAGGCTTACAACCGAGCCTGCCGCGTTGGAACATTCGATCACACCACGATGGATGACTGCCACACCGAAGGCTTGAACCCAGCCAAGACCCATTGGGCGCTGCCGATCGATACCGGCCCTTTTTATGGCTACGCGGTGCGCCCGGGTGTCACTTTCACCTATTTGGGTTTGAAAACCAACGAGAAGGCCGCTGTGCATTTTGCTGGCTCCCCAAGCGCCAATCTGTTTGTGGCTGGAGAAATGATGGCTGGCAACGTCTTGGGAAGGGGCTACACCGCCGGCGTCGGGATGTCGATCGGAACGGCCTTTGGCCGAATCGCGGGAATCGAGGCGGCTCGATCTGTCCTGGCGAAACCTTCCAGAGGGGAGTTCCAGCGTGAAGCAGCTTGAGCAATTGACGAAGCAGGCCCGTGCCCTTGCCGATGGTCATACGCCTTCGGACACCACCGCACCGACAGCGCAGAATCTCTTCTCCGGCGAAGACTCTGCCGTTGCCGAAGCGCGCCGGCAACTCCACATTTGCAACGCATGTCGCTACTGCGAGGGGTTTTGCGCGGTGTTTCCCGCGATGACCCGGCGCTTGTCGTTCGATAGCGCCGATGTGCACTACCTGGCCAACCTGTGCCACAACTGCGGAGCTTGTCTGCATGCCTGCCAATATGCGCCGCCCCATGAATTTGCGGTCAACGTTCCGCAGGCGATGGCCCGCGTGCGCTTGAAAACCTACATGGCGTTTGCATGGCCACCGATGCTCGGGGGCCTGTATCGACGCAACGGCCTGACGCTGTGCATGGCCTTAGCACTGACCTTGACGCTTTTCATGCTGGCAGTTCTTCGTCTGAACGGCACGCTCGCCCAGGCGGCGCCCGACGGCGATTTCTATTCCATATTTCCGCACCAGATGCTGGTTGCTCTTTTCGCGCCAATCTTTGTTTTTGGGTTTGTCGCCTTGGGAACGGGTGTCCGGCGATTCTGGCTGTCGGTATCGACCGACTTGGGGTCGCCGGATTTCGCTCACCACACCGCGACAAGGGGCGCCACCGGCGAAGCCATTCACGACGCTCTGCAGTTGAAGTACCTGGACGGTGGACACGGTGAAGGTTGCCACAACGAGGATGACGCCTGGACCCCGTGGCGGCGGGTATTTCACCATGCCACCTTTTATGGATTCTTGTTGTGTTTTGCATCCACCAGTGTCGCCACGGTGTATCACTATGCATTTGCCTGGGTGGCTCCGTACGACCTGCCCAGCCTGCCCAAGCTGCTCGGGTCCATCGGAGGCATCAGCTTGATGATCGGCGCTGCCGGCTTGTTCTGGCTCCATCTGCGACGCCATCCGCTGCACGGCGACACCCAGCAACACGCAATGGATCGGGGATTCATCGGATTGCTATTTTTCACGAGTGCAAGCGGCATGGGCCTGTGGTGGGCGCGCGGCACATCGGCCATGCCTGCCTTGCTAGCAGTCCATCTGGGCTTTGTGATGGCGCTTTTCCTCACCCTGCCCTATGGAAAATTTGCACACGGGGTCTACCGCTCGGCAGCGCTGCTTAAATGGGCCATCGAAAAACGCTTGCCCAGTGCCGTGAAACTCGGCAATGATTGATCATGTTCGGCTTGGGTTGAGTGCTGGACAGATTGGCGCGCTAACTGACTCAGCAATGAACTGACCCGCAGAATTTGGCTTTCGGTGCGACTTGGGACAAAACCAGGGCAAAGTTCGCGTCGCCTAGATCACCTTGTTGGCAGCCAGACCCGCCAGGCCGTTCGCCGCCACACCAAGAGCCCCGTAGACCTCGGCATTGTCCTGACCCGTCCGCGGGCCACCCGTTGGCACAGGTGCGGTCCGCCCCACAAACCGGGGCACCGCCGCGGGCACTGGAATCGTGCCCAGTTCGTCGTCCTGCAGTTCGACGAAAGCACCACGGGCCTGGAAATGCGGGTCCGCCAGGACGTCCGCGATCGAGTACACCTTGGTGAAGGGCACCTCTTCGCGGTCCAGGCGTTCCGTCAGCGCCTGCAGAGGCAGGCTCGCGCACCAGGCGGCGACGATGCCATCGAGCACAGCTAGGTTGTGCGTGCGCGCCACGTTGGTCTGGAAGCGCTCGTCCGCCGCCAGTGGTGGTCGCTCCATCGCCCGGCACAGCCGCACGAAGATCGGATCGGAGGAGCCCACGAGCGTGATCCACGCCCCATCCGCCGTCTTGTAGACGTTCGACGGCGCCGTGTACCCTGCCCGCGACCCGGTCCGCTCGCGCGCAATGCCGGAGAACCTGTATTCCGCCGCCAGCGGATCCAGCAGGCGCAGCAGCGCCTCGGTGGCCGAGAGATCGATCTCCACGCCACGCTGCTCTTCACGCGGTTTCGCATTGCGTTCCGCCAGCGCCGTGGAAATTGCAAACGCGCCGAACAGCCCAGCGATCGCATCGCCCAGCGGAAAGTTCATGTGCTGCGGCGGCCCACCAGGCTCGCCCGAGAGATGCGTGAACCCGCTCATCGCCTCGAAGATGCGCGCAAAGCCGGGCTTGCGCGCGTACGGCCCGGTCTGCCCGAACCCCGTGAGCCGCAGCACGATCAACCGGGGATTGCGCGCATGCAGGGTTGCGATGTCCAGGCCCCAAGCGTCCAGCGTGCCAGTGCGGAAATTCTCCACAAGCACGTCGAAGCCTTCGACCAGCTTCAGGAGCATCGCCTTGCCTTCGGGCTTGCGCACGTCCAGCGAGATGCCTTTCTTGCCGCGGTTGGCCGTTTTCCAGAACAGCGCGTGCCCCTCGTGCACCGGCGCCAGGCCGCGCAGCGCGTCGTTGCCCTGCGGCAGTTCGAGCTTGACCACCTCGGCGCCCATGTCGCCGCATAGCGTTGCCGAAAACGGCGCGGCCAACACCGTGGCCATGTCCAGGATGCGGACCCCGTGCAATGGGTAGTGGGCCGTCATTGCGTCTTCAGGTCGAGCGTCTTCAGCACCGGGTCCCAGGCGCGGCGGTCGGCCTTGATGCGTTCATCGAATGCCGACAGGCTCGGGTTGAGCGTGGTCGCGCCCAGCTTGCCCAGCTTCTCCTTCATCGCCGGGGTGGCCAGCACCTTGGTGAGAGCGGCATTCAGCGTGTCGACCGCCGCCTTTGGCGTGCCCTTGGGCGCGACCAGGCCCATCCACAGGCCAGCGTCGAGGCCTTGCACGCCCAGCTCGCTGAAGGTGGGCACGTCAGGCACGGCCGCGGAGCGCGACTTGCCCGTCTGGGCCAGGATGCGGATCTGACCGCTTTGCATGTAGGGGAGCGTACCGCCCAGGTTGTTGCACATCACGGGAATGTGGCCAGCCATCAGGTCGTTCACCGCCGGGGCGTTGCCCTTGTAGGGCACGTGCTGCAGCTTGACCTTGCTCTGGTGGTTGACCATCTCGCAGACCAGGTGGGAGGGCGTGGCGACACCGGCCGAGCCGAACGACATGGAACCGGGCTTGGCCTTGTCGGCGGCGACCAGCTCGGCCAGGCTCTTGTAGGGCGTCTTGGTATTGACGGCGATTACGTTCGGCAGGTCGGCCACCAGACCGATCTGCGCGAAATCGTCCACTGGGTTCCACTTGAGCTCCTTGTGCACGTAGGGCAGGAACACGTTGGTGAGGCCGGCCATCAGGATGGTGTAGCCGTCGGGCTGCGCCTTGGCGACGAATTCGGAGCCAATCAGGCTGCCGGCGCCGGCTTTGTTCTCCACCACGATCTGCTGTTTCAGCTCGGCGCTCAACTCCACGGCCAGCGCCCGCGCCACCAGGTCGGTGCTGCCGGCGGCCGGGAACGGCACGATCAGCTTGATGGGCTGCTCCGGATAGACGGCCAGGGCCAGGGTGGGTGCGAGCGTGGCTGCGAGGGCGATGGCGCCGCAGCGCAGCGTGCGGGTGAGTTTCATGCAATGTCTCCTAATGTGCGGACTGGGAAAGGAAGCGACGGCCGAGCGTGGCGCGATGCAGCTCGGAGGCGCCGTCGTAGATGCGAAAGGGGCGCAGCTCGCGCAGGATTAAGGCCACGGGCGCGTCCTCCGACATGCCGAGCGCGCCCATCAGTTGCGCGGCGCGGTCGGCCACCCGGTAGAGCGCCTCGGACACGAACACCTTGGCCATCGCCGATTCCGTCTTCACGGACAGTCCGGCGTCGATGCGCGCGGCGCAGTCCAGCGTCATGAGGCGGCTGGCATGCAGATCGATGTGGCAATCGGCCACCATGGCCTGCACCTGCTGCAGCTCGGCCAGGCGGGCACCGAAGGACTGGCGTTCGTTCACGTACGCCTGCGCCAGCTCCAGCGCGCGGCGGGCGCGGCCTAACAGGCGCATGCAGTGCGAAAGGCGCGCGGGCTCCAGGCGCTGCTGGGCGTAGGCGAAGCC
>CAYNWR010000073.1:2652-10034 GCA_964400915.1 uncultured Burkholderiaceae bacterium | reverse complement strand
GCGCGCAGAAGTCGCCGCCGGGGCAGGCGATCATGTCGGTCAGCAGGCCGATGTTCGGCGTCGCGAAGCCGGCTTCGCGTGCGGCCGGCCACAGCGCGTGCAGGTCGTCGGCATGCACCCACGGCAGCAGCAGGTTCTGGTCGTGGGTGACGCGCAGTTCGCCGTGGCTGAAGCGGTCCGCCAGGTCGGCGGCGCGCTCCATCTGCTCGGCGGTGGCGTCGCCCGGCGCCTGCCCCGCGCGCTTCAGCGACAGCGTCACTGCGGCGTAGCCCGGCAGGCGGTGCGCATGCACGTTGCGTTCGAGCCAGCGTGTGTAGGCGAGCGGCACGTCGTGCCGCTGCACCGCCACGGCGGCGTGCCTTTCGCCGACGCCGGCGGGCAGGCGGAAGTGCGCCGCGACACGGTCCAGCTCGCTTTGCGGGATGAGGTGCGCTGCGCCGCCCTGGTCGTGTTCCAGGATGTGGCGGAACTCGGCATTCACCGCATCGGCGAAGCCCCGCCCTTCGGCCTTGACCAGGATCTTGATGCGCGCCTTGTACAGGTTGTCGCGCCGCCCCAGCCGGTTGTACACGCGCACGATGGCTTCGATGTAGAGGAGGATCTGCTGCCAGGGCACGAACTCGCCGATGACACTGGCGATGACCGGCGTGCGTCCCATGCCGCCGCCGACCAGCACCTTGAAGCCGACTTCGCCGGCGTCGTTCTTCAGCAGGTGCAGGCCGATGTCGTGCCAGCCGATCGCCGCACGGTCCTCGCGGGCGCCGGTGACGGCGATCTTGAACTTGCGTGGCAGGAAGGCGAACTCAGGATGCAGCGTGCTCCACTGGCGCAGGATCTCGCAGTACGGCCGCGGGTCGACCGTCTCGTCCGGCGCGATGCCGGCCAGCGCGTCGCTGGTGATGTTGCGGATGCAGTTGCCGCTGGTCTGGATGCCGTGCATGTTCACGCTGGCCAGCAGGTCCATCACATCGGCCGAGCGCGCCAGCGGAATCCAGTTGAACTGCACGTTCTGGCGGGTGGTGAAGTGTGCGGTGCCCGTGACCAGGCGGGGTGACACATGGCCGCTGGGGGCATCGGCCACCGCGCGACGCGCCAAGGCCCGCGTGTCGATCTCGTCCTGCGTGGCCTGCGCGTGCTCCAGCAGCGCAGGGTCGGGGCGGTCGTATTCGCGGGCGATGCGAGCCAGCACGCGCAACTGCGCGCTGGAGATTTCGCCGTAGGGCACGGCGATGCGCAGCATCGGCGCGTAGCGCTGCACGTACCAGCCGTTTTGCAGGCGCAGGGGCTTGAATTCATCGCCCGAGAGTTGCCCGGCCAGGTGGCGTGTGAGCTGGTCGCGGTACTGGGCCGCGCGCTCGCGGACGAATTGGCGGTCGAAATCGGTGTACTGGTACATGGTGTCGGTCGGAGAGGCGCTGAAGGGCGATGGCCTTCCTTCAGATGGCGATGAGCTTGACGCCCGCGTAGGCGAGCAGAACGGACAGCAGCGAACGCACGGCACGCTCGGGTGCGCGCTGCGCCAGGCGCGAGCCCAGCCAGATGCCGGGCAACGAGCCCGTCAGCAGCAGCGCGAGCAGCGGCCAGTTGACCGAGCCCAGGCTGGCGTGGCCAAGGCCTGCCAGCAGCGTCAGGGGGACGGCGTAGGCGATGTCGGCGGCCACGATGCGCGGCAGTGGGAGCAGCGGGTACAGCAGCAGCAACACGCTCACGCCGATGGCACCGGCACCCACCGAGGTGAGGGTGACCAGGGTGCCGATCACCGCGCCAAAGAGGGGAACCTGCCAGGGGTGAGGCGTCGCAGCCGGCACGGCGGTCCCGGCGGTGCCGACGGTGTGGCCCGTGTTGTTGGGGTGCAGGCCCCAGGCCGGGGACGGCGCCGGGCTGCTGCGCGTGCGCAGCACCTTGAACAGGGTCGCCGCTGCAGTGAGCAGCAGGGCCACGCCCAGCGCCAGGGTCATCACACGTTGAACAGTTTCGGTGGCGGGCCCCACGTGGTGCAGCACCAGCAAGGTGATGCCGGCTGCCGGCAGGCTGCCCGCGCTCAGACGCCACACGATGCCCCAGGGCACCAGGCCCCGGCGTGCCAGGGTCCAGGTTCCCCCCATCTTGGTAAAGGCAGCAAACAGCAGATCGGTGCCGATCGCCAGGTGCGGCTTGACCCCAAAGAAGAAGATCAGGATGGGGGTCATGAGCGAGCCGCCGCCAACACCGGTCATTCCCACGATGGCGCCCACCAAAAAACCAGAAGCTATGTACATCAAGTCTGACATTCCAAATAATGTATGAACAAATCCTCATATCGAGAAATGGTTTGATTTCATTTTAATATTCAATAATAGGTATATAAAGCGGTCTGGGACGTGTCCGCCAGTCCGCACCGGCACGAGGGTTTGGTGCGTGGGTGCTAAAGTGGTGGGCCTCGTCGACCAACGAAAGGGCTTGATGAACAATCGATCCACCACGGGGTTGGGCCTGCGCCGACGCCAGCTCTTGTGGGGTGCTCCGGCGGTGTGCCTGGGTTCAGCGCCGGTGCTGGCGCAGACGAAAGCCATCCGCATCGGCGAAATCAACAGCTATTCCACGTTGCCGCAATTCACCCAGCCCTACCGCAATGGCTGGTTGATGGCGCTGGAACAAGCCAATGTGTCCGGCGGCCTGCTGGGCCGCAACGTGGACGTGATCTGGCGCGACGACGGCGGCAACCCCGCCGACGCGCTGCGCCACGCAACGGAACTGACGGCCAAGGAGCAGGTGGATGTGCTCGCCGGCGGTTTTCTGAGCAACGTGGGCCTGGCCCTGGCCGACCACGCGCTGCGCAACAAGCGCCTGTACGTGGCCAGCGAGCCGTTGACCGACGCGCTGGTGTGGGGCAAGGGCAACCGCTACACCTTCCGCCTGCGCCCCAGCACCTGGATGCAATGCGCGATGCTGGTGGACGAGGCGGCCAAGTTGCCAGCCAAGCGCTGGGCCACAATTGCCCCCAACTACGAATACGGGCAAAGCGCCGTGGCGAGCTTCAAGGAGCTGCTCAAGGCCAAGCGGCCCGATGTGGAGTTCGTGGGGGAGCAGTGGCCAGCCAATGGCAAGCTCGAGGCCGGTGCCACACTGACGGCGATCATGGGCAGCCGCCCCGACGCCATCTTCAACGTCACCTTTGCCGCCGACCTGGCGCGCCTGGTGCGCGAGGGCAACCAGCGTGGCGTGTTTCCGCGCACGCCTGTGGTGTCACTGCTGTCGGGCGAGCCGGAATACCTCGATCCCTTGCGCGACGAGACACCCGATGGCTGGATCGTCACGGGTTACCCGGCCGAGCAGATTGCCACGGCCGATCACAAGGCGTTTGCCGATGCGTACCGCGCGCGCTTCAAGGAAGTGCCCAAGTGTGGGTCGGTGGTGGGTTACGCCACCATGCAGGCGATCTTTGCCGCAATCCGCAAGGCGGGCAGCGTGGACAACGAGAAGCTCGTGGCTGCCATGCGGGGCCTGAAGTTTCGCACGCCGTTCGGGCCGGCCGAGTTTCGTGCCATCGATCATCAATCGACGATGGGCGCCTACGTGGGCAAGCTGGAAATGAAGGGTGGCAAGGGCCGCATGACGGCGTGGCGCTACGCCGATGGCAAGGACTACCTGCCCTCCGACGACTACGTGCGCGCGCGCCGCGGTGCCGAGGCCAATTCCTGATCCAATCAGGCGGTAGCGAGCGCCACCTCTTGATGGCGCGCTATCGTTATTGATGCGCGTTCGGCCTGCTGGCGCGTCGCCTCGCGCCGGGTGGGCAGGCCCTACAGGAAACCCAGGTTCTTGTTGGAGAACTCGCCGACATTGGGCAGCACCAGGGGCATTTCGGTCTCGCTCACACCGAACCAGGTGGCCAGTGTGGCGGCAAATTGATCCACCGCGGTGCTGGGCAACAGGCGCCCCTGGCCCACATCGTCTGGACCATTGACCGCAATGGCCGGCGCCTTGCCGTAGAACTGCTTGCCCTTGACGGCACCGCCCACCACAAAGTGGTGGCCACCCCAGCCGTGGTCCGAGCCGTCGCCGTTGATCGACAGCGTGCGCCCGAAGTCGGACGCGGTGAAGGCCGTCACCTGGCTCGCCACACCCAGTTCCACCGTGGCGTTGTAGAAGGATGACAGCGCGCCCGCCACGGCGGTGAGCAGGGTGGGGTGGTTGGCCGCCAGGTCGTCGTGCAGGTCAAACCCGCCCAGCGACACCATGAACACCTGGCGCTTGGCGCCCAGGGTGTTGCGCGCGGCAATCAGCTTGGCCACCATCGACAACTGCGTGGCCAGCGAATTGCTGGCGGAAAACGGGGTGGTCAGCGTGGGCACACCGGCCAGCGCCGCGGTGACCACCCCCTCGGCCGCCAGCGAACGCGCCACCACCTTGGCGTGTTCCGCCTCGAACGCATTGGCACCCGCCGCCGAGGTGCTGGCCAGCGTGCGCAGCGCCGTGCCACAGGCGGCCGAGCCATAGATGCCGCTCTTGATGCCGTTGACCGCCACCGCGCCCCCGGTGCTGACCTGGTACTGCACGGCCGTGTCGCCGGCCAGGTAGACCGAATTGCCGGTGACCGAGATGCAGGTAAACACCGATTGGCCGTTGCTGGACAGCGCCAGATCACCCAGCTTGCCGCCCCAGCCCTTGGTGGAACCCTCGGGGCTGGACGATTGCCAGATCGATTGCTGGTCGTTGTGCGAGAACAGCTTGGGCGGCAGCGGCACCGATTTGGCGGTGTATTGCGCCACCGTTGTGGGCACCACCAGCGGGCCCACGTTGAGTTGCACGGCCAGCTTGCCCGCATCGAACAAGGCCTTGAGCGGCGCCAGTTCGGGCGCCATGGCCAGTTGCATGCCCGTCAGCGGCGTGGTCGGGCTGAGGGTGGTGGCGGCCAGGTTGGCCAGTGGTGTGGCCACGGCGCCGCGGATGGTGGCGTAGGCGTTGTGGTTGCCGGTGTCCACGGGCACCAGGGTGTTGCCGTGGTCGTTGCCGCCATACAGGAACACGCAGACCAGGGCCTTGTAGTCGGTGGCGCTGAAGGCGGCGGCTTCGCCGATGGCGGCCAGGTTGAGCGCCCAGGGGGTTGCCACGCCCGCCAGGCTCAGGTGGCTGGCGCGACGCAGGAAGGCCCGGCGTGCCAGGTCGGTGGTGTGGATGAAGCTCATGGGTGCGTCCTTTGCGTTCAGCGCTGGGCGAGGTAGGCGGCCGATCCCATCACCAGCACGATGGCTGAGGCCACGCGGTTGAGCGGGCCATTGCTGCTGGTGAGGCTGATGGTGCTGATGGCGTCGCGGATGGTCTGCTGCTGCGTGGCGCTGAGCTGGTCGGCGCACAGCAACAGGTTCAGGCGCGCCACCAGTGCAGTTGGATCGCCGGCCAGGGCGATCTCGTTGGGATAGGCCGTCGAGACATCGGACACCCCGTTCTTGGCGGTGTTGACCAGGAAATTGAGATACCCCGCCACCGAGGATTCGTTGGTGATCTGCAGCTCGGGAGCGACCAGGCCCGAGCTCGCAAACGCCGTATTGGGCGGTACATAGCCGGGGCGGAAGTAGTTAAAGACCGAGGGCGAGCGCATCGGGCTTTGGCCCAGGCGGTTCGACTCGCTGCTCATGTCGCCGATCTTCCAGGTGCCGGCGGCCGAGGTGGCGCCAAAGGTGCGTGCCCATTGCACCAGGCGCAGCATGGGCTCGCGCAACTTGCCGAAGTTGGCATCGGCCATGCGGGCCGGATCGCGCGCCTCGTCGTCGAGCCAGATCGCGCGGAACATGGCCTTCAGGTCACCGCGCACGCCGGCGCCGTTGTTGTTGAAGGCGGCGGCGACGCGGCCCACGTAGGCGGGCGTCGGGTTGCTGGTGACCAGGCGCTGGATCATCTGCCGGGCCAGGAAGGGGCCCACGTTGGGATGGGCAAACAGGGTGTCCAGCGCGATGCGCAAGGCCTCGGTGCCCGAAGTGTTGGCCGGGATGGTGGTGCCCAGAAAGCTGGCGGCCAGCGTGGAGTGCAGCGCGGCCGTGAGCTTCATCGGGGTGCGCACCTGCAGCGGGTTGGTGATCGTGGTGGCGCCGGTGGTGTCGAAGTTCCAACCCGTGAACACACGCGCCAGGTTGGTGATGGTGTTCTGGTCGTAGGTCTCGATCGGGCCGTCGGCCGGCCCCAGCTTGGGCGTGCCGTCGGGGTTGAGCTCGACCAGCCCGATGGTGAAGAGCTGCATCACCTCGCGGGCGTAGTTCTCGTCGGGCAGCCGACCGGTGCGGGTGTCCTCCTTCTGGTTGCCGCGCGTGTTGAGGTAGACGCCCATGGCAGGGTTGAGCGTGACGGCCTCCAGCAGGGTGCGGAAGTTGCCGAACGCGTGGCGCACCAGCAGATCCCACCACTCGGCCACCGCAAAGGCGCGGCTCACGATGTTGATGCCCGAGCTGCCGATCACGAAGAATTCCGACAAGGCCAGTGCGGCGCGTTTGCGCACGGTGTCGGACGAGGTGATGAGCTGGTTCCACATCATGTAGTCCGAGGGGATCGGGTTGTTGGCGAAATCCTCGACGTTGTAGCCCTGGCTCATCAGCCAATCCCAGCCGGTGGGGCCCAGGGGTGCGTTGAGCTGCGCGTCCAGCCACGTGGGGTAGCCCTGGTCGCGCACGGCGGCGATATCGCCAGTGCTGGCCGAGAACTGCGCCTGCAGCAGGAAGCGCGCGGCCTGGGCATCGGTGGCGGCGAGCTGCCAGGGAAACACGCTCGTGGCGAAGTCGCCCAGGCTGCCCAGTTGAGCGAGGGCATTGGCCGTCGCGGGCCCAAGTGCATACACCTTGCCGTCCTGAATGGCCAGGTAGGTCTGGGTGGCGGGATAGAAGCGAAAGCTGAAGCCCGTGGCGCTGGCCGTGCTCTGGGGGCCCGGAAAGTAGATGGCAAAGTTGGCTTCGGCCCAGGCGTAGAACTCGGCTTCGCTGGGAAGGCGCCAGGGCACGGCGGCACTGGCCGCCTGGGGTTGGGCGCGCTCCAGCAGGCGCGGGTCGTAGGCGGCGGCCTTGAACTCGAAGCGCTCGCCCGAAGCGGTGGTGAGTGCACCGTCGCCGCCGCCCCCACCGCCACCACAGGCGGCGATGAAGGCGCTGGCCAGTGCGGCTGCGCTGCCGGCGCCACGCGCCCGCGGCGCGGCGTCGGCGGCGGGTGCGGGGTCCACCGGTTCCGCCAGATCGGCACTTGGCTCGGCCAGATCGGCACTTGGTGCCGTACTTACCCGTGTGGCCGGATGTGTGGGGGTCTCAAGTTCCATGTGAAGGCTCCTCCCGCAGCGCCGCAAGGGATGCGATGCGCAAAACTCAAACGATGGGCAAAACTTAAGCGATGGGCATGCCGGGCGTCAATTCGCTTTACGTAAC
>CAYNWR010000073.1:0-2552 GCA_964400915.1 uncultured Burkholderiaceae bacterium | reverse complement strand
CGATGGGCAAAACTTAAGCGATGGGCATGCCGGGCGTCAATTCGCTTTACGTAACTTGACGGACCGTCGCCGCGATTCGTGATTTATTTCAGGCGATCGGCGCGGGTGGTCGGGATTCACGCGATCGGTTCAGGCGACCGATTCAGGCGCTGCGGGTCCAGCGCCATGGCAAGGCGCGCGGGCACGGGCAGGGGATCGCCATGCAGGCGCGATGCGAGCAGTTCGGCGCACAAGGCCGCCAGGGTGAGCCCGCGCGAGCCCAGGCCCGTCAAGGCACACAGCCCGGGATGTGTGTCGGGCGCAAGCGGGCCGACCAGGGGCAGGCGATCGGGCGTGGTGCAGCGCACCCCGACCCAGTCGCGCACGTCGCCGGTCTCCATCCAACCCATATCGTGCAGCCGCGCGAGGTTGGCCTGCCGGTCGGCGTCGCGTGGGGCCAGGTCCGTGGTGTTGCGCTGGTAGCTGGCGCCACTGCACCAGGCAGGCCCCCATTCGCTTTCAAACACCGGAATCACGCTGCCCTGGCCCTGCCAGGCGGGCCCTTCGGGGGGCGCCTGGGCCGAAACCTGATGCACGCCCCACGCCACCTGACCCCGCACAGGCGTCAGGCCGCTGGACCATGCCCCTGCACCGGCGGGGGCGATGTCGCGGCTGCCCGTGGCGGTGGCCAGCACCACATGAGGTGCGACCAGCTGCGCGCCGTCGTCCCGGACCAGCGTCCACGAACCGGCTTGCAGGTGCAAGGCGACAACCCGCGCGTTCAGGTGAACGGTGATCGACGGATGCTGCAGCCAGGCGCGCACACACGCAGTGGGCCGCACCCAGCCTGCGTCGGGAAAATGGTGCTCGGTGGTGCCGTCTGCGCCGCGCCGCAGCACACCGACGTCGCTCCAGTCAACACCCCGTCGCAAACTGCGCTGCGCCCATTCGCGCATGACACGCAGGCCATGGCGGGTGAGCTGAGAAAGCAGCGCGTCGTCGCGCGACACATGCGGGGCGAACAGGCCCGCGGGCAAGCCCGACGCGCCCTGCGCGGTCGCGCCGGCGGCATCGAAGACATCGACGCGCCAGCCACGGTGAGCGAGCGCGCGCGCGATGGCGGCACCGGCCAATCCCGCACCCACCACGGCTGCGTGAAGGGTTGACGCGCCGCCGCGAGCCGCACCGGGCGCGGCCGTCGCCAAAGGTGCTGCCGATGCAGGCGATGCCGCGGGCAGACGTTTTCGCTGGCGTGGGGCGCGCGCGTTCCAGGTGGGATCGAAGTGCCCGGCCAGCGCCTCGCGCTTGGGTGGCAGGCCTTCGCGCTTGTGCACCACAAAACCAGCGGTCAGCAACGCGTCGCGCACCGAACGGGCCACACACCAGGTGGACACGGTGGCGCCCCGGCGGCACAGGCGGCTCACGGCGCGCAGCACGTCGGGGCTCCACATGGCCGGGTTGCGCGCTGGCGCAAAGCCGTCCAGAAACACGGTGTCGGCCTGCAGCAGCAACTGGCGCAGCATGGCGCGCACGTCGCCCAGTGCCAGGGTCAGGCGCACGCGCCCCTGCTCGAAGCTGGCGTGGTGAAAGCCGACGGTCAATCCCTGGCGCGATTCTTCGGCGATGCGACGCAGCAGGGCCTGCATGGCGTCCTGAACGGGCGGGTCTTGCGCTGCGGGCACATTCAAGCCGTCCTGCCGCGAGAACCAGGTCTGCCAGTCCTGCGGTGCGATGGGGTGCGCCTCGATCGCCACATGGTGCAGGCGCTGCGGACGCAATGGGTCTTCCCGCCAGGCCGCAAGGGTTTGCAGGAAGTTGGCGCCAAAGCCAAATCCGGTTTCCAGGATGGTCCAGTCGGGCTGCCCTTGCCAGGCGGCGGGCAAGTTGGCGCCAGCGACAAAGACCTGCCGGGCCTGGGCAAAGGCACCGGCGCGTGAGGCGTACACATCGCCATACGCGGTGCTGGCGACGGCGCCGTCGGGCTCCCAAACCAGATCCGCCGCAGGCAAGGACGGAGATTTCAAGAGAAACCAGCCTCTAGCGAGCGTCAATCCTTCAAGGATAGCTACAAAAAGTGTAGCTATCCGCGAAACTCATTGGGGATCGCTGGGCGGGACGTACCCGGCGGCCTGATCGGCGCCCGAACCAAAGAAGTGCTGCTCCATCTGGCGAGCCAGGTACTGGCGTGCGCGCTGATCGGCCAGGTTGAGCCGGTTTTCGTTGACCAGCATGGTCTGGTGCTTGAGCCAGGCGGCCCAGGCCTCCTTGCTCACACTGGACCAGATGCGTTTGCCCAATTCGCCCGGGTAGGGTGCGAAATCCAGGCCTTCGGCCTCGCGCCCGAGCTTGATGCATTGAACCATTCGTGCCATGGGGGGAATCCTCGGAATTATTTGGGGGCCAGGCGGATGGCTCCATCGAGCCGGATGACCTCGCCATTGAGCATGTCGTTCTCGATGATGTGGCGCACCAGCTTCGCAAAATCCTGCGGCGTGCCCAGGCGCGAAGGGAATGGCACCCCGGCCGCCAGGGCGTCCTGCACCTCCTTGGGCATGCCAAAGAGCATGGGTGTG
>CAYNWR010000072.1:0-10085 GCA_964400915.1 uncultured Burkholderiaceae bacterium | reverse complement strand
CGCAATTGAAAGAACTCGGGCTTGGGCTGGTCGCCTTGTCCAAAGGTGCCGGCGTGCACGAAGGCGAAGTGCGCGGTGTCGAACGAATTTTCCATCAGTCGCAGGGCACCCGTGCGCCAGGTTTCGTCGAATTGATGAATGCGCCGATCACCGCGCGCCTCCTCGATGGCATCAGGCACCGCAAACAAGGGATCGTCCAGTGCCACCCAGACATAGCCGAACTTCTCCTGGCAATGGTAGGCGGGCACACCCGCGCCCGACGGGATCTGCGTGTCCGGCGCCTGGGGAATCCTCACGCACTTGCCGCGGCTGTTGTAGGTCCAGCCGTGATAGCCACAGGCGATGTGATCGCCATCGACAAAGCCCTTGGAGAGCTTGGCGGTGCGATGGCAGCAGCGGTCGCGCACGGCGGCCGGCAATCCATCGGACATCTTCCACAGGACGATGGGCTCGCCCAGCAAGGTGAAGGCCTGCGGTCCCGCGTCCAGCCTGGCCATTGGCATGATGGCGTACCAGAAGCGGCGCAGCACCGGTTGACGCGTGACCAACATGGCGCGCCCCCAGCTTTAAGGCATCACCTTGAGGTCTTTGACAAACTGCAGGGTGTAGGCCTGCTGCCAATTGGGCAGCGGCTTGAGCTGGCCGCTGGTCACCATGAAGTCATAGGTGTTCTTCCAGCGTGCGTCGGTCATGATGCCGGCGCCCAGGCGACTCGCGTCGCCCGATCCGAACAGGTTCAGCTCCTTGAGCTTCCTGTGCGCAAAGGCCAGTGTGTCGTCGTCCATCTTGGGGTTGTCCTGTTTGATCAGGACGTTGCCCGGCGCTGGATCGGACAGGTAGCTTTTCCAGCCTTCGATGGTGGCCCTCACGAAGCGTTGCACCATGTCGGGCTTGTCCTTGACGGTCTTTTGCATGGTGGCGATGGTGTTGCCATAGGGTGGGTAGCCGTCGTCGGCAAACAGGAAGAACTTGACCTTCTGCCCAGCCTTCTCGGCCGTGAATGGCTCAGAGGTGGGGAAGCCCTGTTGCGCGATGTTCTTGTCGGCAAAGAAGGGCTGCATGTTGGAGGTGTAGGGGCGTGCCTGTTCCTCCTTGAGTCCGTACTTGAGCTTGAGCCAGGGCCACCAGGTGCTGCGCCCGCTGGTCGCCACCAGAATGGTTCTGTCTTTCAGGTCCGCCAGGCTGTTCACATCCAGGTGCGTGACCATGCCCTGGGGCTCTTTCTGAAAGAGCGCTGCCACGGTGGTCAAGGGCACACCGTTCTCGATGGCCGACAGGACCTGGAAATCCTTCCCCATGAAGAAGTCGGCCTGGCCAGCCGCAATTAATTGCACGGCATTGACCTGTGGCCCGCCCATCTTGACCGTCACGTCCAGGCCATGTCGCTTGTAGATGCCGGTGGCGATGGCCTGGTAGTAGCCACCGTGCTCGGCCTGCGCGTACCAGGAGGTGAGAAAGGTGACCTTGTCCTGCGCCAGGGTGGTCAGTGAAACGGCCATGGCGGCCACAAAGGCCAGGATTCGATTCATGAAATTTCTCCGGTGATGTGAACGCAACACAACGCACCCAAAAGGTGCCCGCGAACCCATGTTCGCGGCCAGAGCAATGACCCATGACGCACCAGCGTCACTGCCAGCTTCTACTCCTGCCTCTAAGACGCAAGCGACGTGCCAGCCGCAACGCCGCTCCAGGCCCGAACCTTCCCGGGGTTGAGCAGGTTCAGTGGGTCGAATCGCCGCTTGGCGTCCTGCACCGCCTGGGCCAGTTCACCGTTGGCGCGGCCGTCCTCGACGATGAAGACATGCGGGTTGTTGATGCGCACCCCGTGGTCGCGGTGGATCTGCATGATCTCGTTCAGGCGTGCCTCTGTGCTGAAACGCACGAGTTGCAAGGCCGTGCAGGTCATGTGCCCTTCCACGTTGCGGATGAACTCCGTGTGCATCAGGATTTCGCCGGCAAACAACTTCTCCATGCGGCGCACCTGCTCCAGGTGCTGACCGGGTGTGAAGGCACTTTGAAGATAGGTCAGGCCCTTGTCGATCTTCATGGCGTGCAGCGTGGTGTGATTCCAGGTGAACTCCAGCACGGTGCGGCGGCTGGCGGCCACCTCGGCGGCGGTCATCCGGTAGGTGAGCTTGCCTCCGAACTCGGCAACACATTCCAGAACGGCGGTCTCGCTGCTGGGCGCAATCAAGGCGATGACCGCATGGCAGTCCGGTGGCAGGTGCGGCGCCAGGGCCTGGATGTGATTGGGGATGGGCTGCGCGAGGAAACACACCTCTCGCTTCTGGATGCCCGGTGTCCGCGCCAGCGCATCGGCGAAGTTCAGTGCCGCATCGAATGCATCAAAGACCACGATGGTCTCGATCCAGTCCTGCGCGGGCGCCAGCGCCAGTTCGACTTCGAGCACCAGGCCGTTGGTGCCCCACACATGGTGCAGCGCGAGCGCGTCCGTGCCGCGCAGCTCGACGATCCTGGGTTCCTCCTCGATCGTCATGGCCTTGACGCTGACCACGTTGCCGCGCGCACCCAGGGGGCCATAGTTGATCGATCCCACGCCGCCGAATCCACCACCGTACAAGCCGCCCAGGGTTGCGCTGCGCCAGGTCGAGGGCATGCAACGCAACTCCCAGCCCTGATGGTTCAAGGCCTCTTCAAACGTTGACAGGCGGATGCCGGCCTGCGCCCTCCCCTTGCCATCGCGCACACCCAGGAACCCGTTGTAACCACTCATGTCGAGCAACAGTCCCCCGTGCAGGGGCACACATTGGCCGTAGTTGCCCGTCCCGCTGCCGCGCACGGTGATGGGCACGCGTTGGCGTGCACATTGGGCGACCAATCGGCGGATTTCATCTTCGGTGCGCGGACGCACTGCCATGTCGGCACACTTGTCGGCGAGTTGCCGCTTGAGCACCGGGCTGTACCAGTTGAAATCCTGCGACAGTCGCGCCACGCGCCCCATGTCTGTGACCCAATCGAGGTCGGGCAGGCAGGTGCGCAACAGGTCGCTGGAAGATGCGGCAATGGTCATGGTGGGGTGGCGCCCTTGTTTGGGCAAGCTCTATTCAGGGGCCAGTTCGCTGGCATGCCAACTGCCCAGGGATATCTTGGTCAGCCAGGCCATCAGCACGAACAACCCGACACCCGCGAGGGAAATCAGGAACAGTGCGGCAAACATGCGCGGAATGTTGAGCTGGTAGCCGGCCATGAGGATCTGATAGGCCAGGCCGGTTGCCGATCCGCCCGTGCCAGCGACAAATTCAGCCACCACCGCCCCGATCAACGCCAAGCCGCTGGAGATTCGCAACCCGCCGAAGAAATACGGCAGAGCACTCGGAATCCGCAGCCGCACCAGGGTCTGCAGGCGATTGGCGCGGTTGAGAGCAAAGTAGCTTTGCAGATCCGGATCCACGCTGCGCAGTCCCAGGGTGGTGTTGGAGATGATCGGAAACAGCGCCACGAGGGTCGCACACAGCACCAGCGAGGCCGTCGGGTTTTTCACCCAGATGATGATCAGGGGGGCGACGGCCACGATGGGCGTCACTTGCAGCAGCACGGCATAGGGAAACAAGGCCGTTTCGATCACCCGGCTTTGCACAAACAGGAACGAGATCAGCACACCCACCAAGGTGGCGAGTGCAAAGGACAGCAGCGTGATCTTCAAGGTGACGAGCAGGGCCACCCCCAAGGCCTGCCAATCGGTCACCAGGGTCTGAACCATCAACAGGGGGGATGGCACCAGGTACGGCGGAAGCTTCAGCCCTGTGACCAAGGCTTGCCACAGCATCAGAATCACCAGCGCAACGATGGTCGGATAGGCCAGGCGCTGCCAGCGGGTCGGCCCTGAGCGCAGCAGGCCTTGTGATGTGCCACTCATTCCTCGAACTCCACCGAATCCCGGCTGGCGCGCAGCAGGCTGTCCTGCAGTTGCTTGGCATGGGCCGCAAACCGGGCCGACACCATGAAATCGGGTGTCCTTGGGTACGGCTCCGGGATGTCGAACGCTTCCACGATGCGCCCGGGCCGCGCCGCCATCATCACCACACGTTTGGACAGGAACACCGCCTCGTGGATTGAATGCGTCACAAACACCACCGTGAGGCCGCGGTTCTGCCACAGGTCCAGCAGATCGGCGTCGAGTTTGTGGCGGGTGATTTCGTCCAGCGCACCGAAAGGCTCGTCCATCAACAGCAGATTGGGTTGCACCACCAGGCTGCGCGCGATCGAAACCCGCATCTGCATGCCGCCCGAAAGGCGCCTGGGCAGCACGTCGGCAAACTTGGACAGCCCCACCAGGTTCAAAGCCTCGGTCACGCGGGTCTGGGCCTCGTCCCGTGCAATCCCTGCCAGATCCAGGGGCAGGCGCACGTTGTTGGCCACCGTAGCCCAGGGCATCAAAGTGGGCGACTGGAAGACAAAGGCCAGGCGCCGCTGCGATTCCGACAACGCCGACACGGGCTTGCGCCACAGATCGATGCGCCCGTCGCTCGGTTCCAGCAATCCGGCGATCATCTTGAGCAAGGTGCTCTTGCCGCAGCCCGACGGGCCCAGCAGGGTGACGAACTCACCCTGCGCCACCTTCAGATCGACCGGCTGCAGCGCGACCGTTCCGTTCGGATAGGTCTTGTGCGCCGACAGCACTTCGACGGCGGGGACCGCCTCGGCCGTCGCGGCGGGCGGCTCACGCATCACGGCATCACCCGAAGGTCTTTGATGAACTGCAACCGGTAGGCGTCTTCCAGCTTGACCTTGCCGGCATCAATCAACTTGTTGTCGACCAGAAAGCTGTAGTTCGCCTTGGCGCGTTCCATGTCGATGCTGCCGATGCCCGATTTGGTCGCGCCCCCACCTGTCACGATGCCCATTTCCTTGAGCTTGGCCACGGAGTAGGCCAGTTGCTCATCGGTCATGTTGGGGTTGTCCTTCTTGATCAGCGCCGCGGCTGGCGCCGGGTCGGCCAGAAAGCTCTTCCATCCTTCCATCGTTCCCTTGACGAACGCCTCCATGGCCTTGGGGCGGTTCTTGACCGTGTCTTCCATGCAGGAAATCGTTGTCGAATACGAGGGCCAACCGTGGTCGGCAAACAGGAAGGTGTTGGCCTTGACACCGGCCTTTTGCACCGCAAAAGGCTCGGAGGTGAGGTATCCCTGCTGCACCGTGTTCTTGTCCGCCACAAAGGGCTGGATGTTGAAGGTGTAGGGTTTGGTCTGTTCGTCCTTCAATCCGAACTTGCTCTTGAGCCACAACCAGTAGCCCTGACGCGCGGACGACGCAATCAGGATGGTCTTGCCCTTCATGTCCTCAAAGCTCTTCACATCCTCGTGGGCAATGAAGACCTGCGGGTCCTTCTGGAAACTGGCGGCCAAGGTGACGACAGGCAGGCCGTTGCTGCGCGCAACCATGATCTGCAGGTCGCTGGAACCCATGATGCAGTCGGTCTGACCCGCACCCATCATCTGCATGATGTTGACCTGCGGACCCCCCATCCGGATGGTGACGTCAAGACCATACTTCTTGTAGATGCCCGTGGCGACGGCCTGATAGAAGCCACCGTGTTCGGCCTGCGCATACCAGTTGGTCATGTAGGTCAGCTTTTCCTGCGCCATGGCCCCACCGGAGACGAACAAGGCGGAAGCCGCAGCACCCAGCACGGCTGCAATCGAACGATTCATAAGGAACTCCTTGGTTGCGACATCGGACAAACGCAAATAGCGGGCCTGCCCCAAGCTCGCTTCAGTTCAGGACACCAGGCCTGACAAATGACCGGCCGACTCGATGTGCCCATGCTGGTGCGCATGGCCCCAGGACGGCGCATCGCGCACCACCCAGCGCATCACAAACAAGTCGGTGATCGCCTGGGCCCAGCTTGCAGCCAGGGTTTGCAGAATCTCGGCGCCCTGTTCTGGTGTGGCCCCCAATGGATCACCGATGACACCACTGGGTCCAAAGTCGCGCGCCGTCCATGCGCACGCCGGGCGCCCGTCACCCGACAGCAGCTTGGAAGGAAATACCGGCGGGAAGTTGGCCACCGCACGGTCCATGTGCACGGTGTGCGGTGCCAGGGCCATCATCAGTGCCGTTTCGGAATGGCCGGCGTGCATGGCCAGACGCTTCTCCTGCTCCGAGACGTATTTGCCCGACGCGTTCGGCAGGCGCGAAACGTGGTGGGGCACGATGACGTAGTCGCCATGGCGCACGCGCAACTCACGGGCTGCCATTTCAAGCACCTGCGGCTGCCCGCCATGGCCGTTGGCCAGCAGCAACTTGCGAAACCCCGCGCGGTAGACCGATTCGCCGATCTCCGTGACCACGGCCAGCAAGGTCGGCCCGGTCAGGGTCATCGTTCCGGGAAAGTGCAGGTGCTCGTCGGATTTGCCGTAGGTGATGGGCGCCAGCGCAAATGCGCGAATGTCCTCGCCCAGCATTTCAAGGGCCCGGCCCATGACGCCGGACGAGATCACGCTGTCCACCGCACAAGGCAAATGAGGGCCGTGCTGTTCGATGGCGCCAACCGGCAGCACGATCACCGTGTTCTCCCGGTCGGGCAAGGCATCGATGTCCGTCCAGGTCAGGTAGGGCAGAAAGCGCTTGGGAGGAATGTAGCCGTGCATCACGGTACGGACCTTTCGTCTATTGGAATCGGGCAAATGATCGGCCCACCTGCTCCTTGAAGCGCGCCAGGCGCTCGGGTGTGGCGACGTTCATGTGGTAGTAGGCGTGGTAGTCCACCTTGGCCTGTTGCCCGGTGAGGCGGCGCATGTAGCGCGTCACGATGCGCCGGGGCGGATCGCCCATGTACCAGGCCACCCAGCGCGGCCGACCATAGGTCACCACGCCAGCCACCCGGCGGATGTGGGTCAGCATGGGTTTGACGTTCGCAGGGTCCGACAGATCGAAGGCCACGCCCGGCATGAACAGGCGATCGAAATACCCCTTGAGCATCGCCGGCAGGCCAAAGCACCAGGTCGGAAAGCAAAAGACGATGGCTTCGGCGCGGCGCAAGCGCTCGACGTGACTGGCCAATGCCGCCTGATTGTCTGGAACGTCGTGGTAACCCAGACGCTCTTCACGCGACATCACCGGGTTGAACCCCTCCCGATACAAATCGCAATCGTCGACCTCGTGCCCGGCGCTGCGCAGATTGCTTACCACCTCCTGGTGCAGCGCTGCCGCAAAACTGGTTTCAACCGGATGGCAATAGATGACCAGGACTCGCATGATGGCCAGACCTGACGCAAAGGCCATGCCAAGCCGCACGGGCCGGGCCTCCCGATGGGAGGCGGACGGTTGTGAAGGGGCGCAACGGAACGCGCGCCCAGGCGCTGCGGAGGCTACGCCCGCAGAACGATGTCGAACACCGCGCGCTGCCCGCGCTCGCTGTCGGACTCGAAAGGCACGGTCAGCGCTTCGCGCTCACGGGGGGCCAGCGCGCGGTAAAGCACGTCGCGCTCGTTGCTGGGCAGGCCAGCAACATACATCTGGGTGGTCAGCACACCCTGACCGCCGCGCCGGACCTTGACGTGAATGTGTGGCGTGCGTCCGACGTACGGCGATGGCCGAATGGTCCGGAACCGGTAGCCGCCCTGCGCATCGACCGCCGTGCGGCCGAAGCCCTGAAAGGACTCATGCACCGGCCCGCCGCGCGGATGCCGGTAGTGGCCGGCTTCATCGCATTGCCAGATCTCGACGGTGGCGTCGGTCACGGGTTGGCCCCGGGTGTTGACGACCCGCCCACTGACCGTGACGGGTTGACCCAGCGTGTAGACGCGATCCCCGAATCGCACCAGATCGCCATCGGTGTCGTTCAGGGTTTCGGTTGGATAGAAAGGCCCTTCGGTCTGTGCCGGCGTCGGCTGCCATGGGCCCGCTGCCTGGGCCCGCACCCAGCCCGGCAGGCACAGCGGAAGCGCCACTGCGGCGGCACGGGCGCCTTGATTCAACCACTGGCGGCGATGCAGCTTGTTCATGGCGAGATCCCCAGTTGGCGACACAAGGCCATTGTCGCCAAACTCTGGTTCATCGTGTAGAAGTGCAAGCCCGGCGCGCCGCCAGCTCGCAACTGCTCGCACAGCCGGCCCACGACGTCGATCCCGAACGAGCGGATGGCCTCGCCGTCGTCGCCAAAGGCCACCAGCCGCTGACGGATCCAGCGGGGAATCTCGGCGCCACAGGCGTCCGAGAAGCGCATCAACTGGCTGGAGCTCACGATGGGCATGATGCCGGGCACGATGGGCAGATCGACGCCCAGGCGCCGGACGTCGTCGCAGAATCGGAAGTACGCGTCGGCATTGAAGAAGTACTGGGTGATGGCGCTGCTGGCCCCCGCGCGGACCTTGGTGGCGAAGGCCTGCAGATCCGCCTGGGGCGAGCGCGCCTGGGGGTGCACCTCGGGGTAGCACCCGACCTCGATGTGGAAGTGCGCCCCCGTCTCGGCACGGATGAATTCGATCATCTCGCTGGCGTACTTGAATTCGCCGAAGCTGCCATGGCCACTGGGCAGATCGCCGCGCAGGGCCACCATGCGACGGATGCCGGCCGCGCGAAACAGCGCCAACTGCTCGCGCACGCTGGAGCGGGTGGCGCCGATGCACGAAAAATGGGGCGCTGCATCGTGTCCGTCCGCCAGGATGGATTGCACCGTCTGCAGCGTCCCGTCCTGTGTGGAACCCCCCGCGCCGTAGGTCACGCTGAAGAACTGGGGCCGCAAGGCGTAGAGCGTTTGCCTCACGGCCACCAGCTTGGCCTGGCCTTCGGG
Organism: uncultured Burkholderiaceae bacterium; assembly: GCA_964400915.1. Classification (GTDB taxonomy): domain Bacteria; phylum Pseudomonadota; class Gammaproteobacteria; order Burkholderiales; family Burkholderiaceae_C; genus CAYNWR01. The sequence continues at coordinate 1,330 of CAYNWR010000072.1, read as the reverse complement.
TGTCTTGGGCGGAAAGAATTCGAAACTGATGGGGATGGTCGGCGTTGTCATGACGCCCTCCTTGCATGAATGAAGAACTCGCGGTTGCCATCGCCACCGCGTATGGGGCTGTCCAGCCAGGCACACACCTGCAGACCAGCGGCGCGGCAGGCATCGCGCAGGCGCTGCTCCACCTGCAGGTAAAGGCGCTCATCGCGCACGATCCCGCCCTTGCCGATGTCGCCCGGTTGCAGCTCGAACTGCGGTTTGACCAGGGCGAGCAGGTCCCCGTGGGGAGCCAGCATGGAAACGAGCGGCGCCAGCACCAACGTGAGCGAAATAAAGGACAGGTCAGCAACGATCAGATCAAATCCGGCCGCAGCGATCGTCGGATCTATCAAGTTAGCTTCCGTTTTTATAGCATCCAGTGTGCGGGCGTTCACACCCTCGATCACCCGCACCCGAGGATCCGCGCGCAGACGCGGGTGCAATTGGCCGTGACCGACGTCCACCCCCAGCACCAGGGCCGCACCGGCCTGCAGCAACGCATCCGTGAAGCCCCCGGTGGACTGACCCACATCCAGGCAGCAACGCTGCGCCACCGTGACCCTGGACGCCTGCAAGGCCCCTTCGAGCTTGAGCCCGCCGCGCGAGACGAATCGCCGCTCGGCATCGTCCAGCAGCCGCAGCGCCACGCCGGCATGGAGGTCTTCGCCATTCTTGCCCACGCGGCGCCAGGCGCCGTCCGCGCCCTGCCATTCGGTGCCAGCGGCAATCAAGCGCTGCGCCTGGGCACGCGAGGCCGCCAGGCCGTGCTCCACCAGCAGCTGGTCAGCTCGCATGCTTGTTCGGCGTGTCTTGCAGCAGCGCTTCGGCGGCGCAGCGGGCGCCTGTCAGCCAGGGCGCGCGCCTGGCCGAGCGTCAATAGCGGTAGGTGTCGGGCTTGTACGGCCCCTGTTTGGGCACACCGATGTAGGTGGCCTGTTCGTCCGACAGTTCGGTCAGTTGGGCGTTCAGCGTGACCAGTTGCAGGCGCGCCACCTTCTCGTCCAGGTGCTTGGGCAACACATAGACCTTGCCGATGTCGTAGGCCTCCTTGTGCGCAAACAGCTCGATCTGGGCAATCGTCTGGTTGGCAAACGAGCTGCTCATCACGTAGCTGGGGTGGCCCGTGCCGCAACCCAGGTTCACCAGACGCCCCTTGGCCAGCATGATGATGCGCTTGCCGTCGGGGAAGATGATGTGGTCAACCTGCGGCTTGATCTCTTCCCACTGGTACTGCTCGACCGACGCAATGTCGATCTCGTTGTCGAAGTGGCCGATGTTGCAGACGATGGCGTTGTGCTTCATC
>CAYNWR010000071.1:0-10221 GCA_964400915.1 uncultured Burkholderiaceae bacterium | reverse complement strand
AGTAACATCGTGGGGGTTCGAGTCCCTTCCTGGGCACCACGCCAGCAGCGGTCGGAGCGGTTCACACCGTCCGGCCGTTTTTGCTTTCTGTGCGGCATTCCGCCTGAAATCCCGGTTTGGGCATGCCACGGGATGAGGGGGAGTGTGCCACAGTACCGATTTATGCCGGCACCGCCACCAGATCGTGCCCCTGAGTGCCCACGATCCTTGCCTTGACAAAATCGCCGGCTCGGTAGCGGACACTGGCCTTGGTGGCCGGCTGCAACAAGACACGGCCGTCGATTTCGGGGGCATCGGCGTAACTGCGCCCCACACCCCCCTTGCGTCCCAGGCCTTCGGCCGCATCAACCAACACCTGCATCGTTGCCCCAAGGCGTTGGCGCAGCTTGTCGGCCGACACCTGTTCGGCAACGGCCATGAAATCAGCGCGGCGCTGCTCGCGAAGATCCTGCGGCACTGCATCGGGCAGTTCGTTGGCTGTCGCGCCCTTCACAGGGCTGTAGGCAAAGCACCCGGCCCGATCAATCTGCGCCTCGCGCATGAATTGCAGCAGGTGATCAAATTCAGCGTCCGTCTCTCCGGGAAACCCGGCGATGAACGTGCTGCGGACCACGATCTCGGGACAGATGCGGCGCCACGCCGCCAGGCGCTCCAGGTTGGCTTCGCCCGAGGCCGGCCGCTTCATGCGCCGCAGCACATCGGGATGGCTGTGCTGGAAGGGCACGTCCAGATACGGCAACACCATGCCTTGTGCCATCAACTCGACCAGGGTGTCAACCGTTGGATAGGGATAGACGTAGTGCAGACGCACCCAGGCACCGTGCGCTTGCGCCAATTCGCCCAAGGCTGCCGCCAGTTCGGTGATGCGCGTCTTGACGGGGCGCCCTTCCCAGAAGCCCGTCTGGTAACGCATATCAACGCCATACGCGGAGGTGTCCTGACTCACCACCAGCAGTTCCTTGACGCCGTTTTCGAACAAGGCCCGTGCCTCGCGCAGAACATCACCCACGGGCCGGGACACCAGATCGCCACGCATGGACGGGATGATGCAGAACGTGCAGCGGTGGTTGCAACCTTCGCTGATCTTCAGATAGGCGTAGTGACGGGGCGTGAGCTTGATGCCCGCCTCGCCCATGACACCTGCGGCGGCGCCGGGCACGGCACCGGCCAAGGAGGCTGGCACCAGATCGACGAAAGGATCATGCGGCTTGGGGCAGTGGGTGTGCACCGCGGCCATCACCTCATCGGTTGCGTGGGGGCCGGTGACCGCCAGCACACTGGGATGAATACCCGCCACGAGGTTGCGGCCGTCATCACCGTTGCGCGCACCCAGGCAACCCGTGACGATGACGCGGCCATTGGCATTCAGGGCTTCACCAATCGTATCAAGGCTCTCCTTCACGGCCTCGTCGATGAAGCCGCAGGTGTTGACGATGACCAGATCGGCGCCTTCGAAACTGCGTGAGGTGGTGTATCCCTCGGCGCTGAGCCGTGTCAGGATCAGCTCGGAGTCGGTCAGGGCCTTGGGGCACCCCAGGCTGACAAAACCAACTTTGGGGACGGGCCTGTGCAGTTCGGTCCCGCTCATCGTTTCAGACCAAAGGCACCCATCATCTGTTCGGTCTGCTTTTGCATCTGTTCCTGCATCTGGACAAAGAGGTTCTTGGATTGTTCGACGTAGGTGCCCATCATGCCCTGCATCATGGGCGATTGCATCTTCATGAAGTCGGCCCAGGCCTCGGGAGACATCTTGCGGGCCTGCTCTCCCAATTTGGCCTGCATTTCGACGAAAGTCTGGACATTGCGCTCGAGAAACGGGCCCATGAAGCCCTGCATGGCGTGCCCGTAGAAGCGGATGATGCTGCACAACACTTCCTGCGTGAAGATCGGGCTGCCGCCCGCCTCTTCCTCGAGGATGATCTGCAGCAGGATCGAACGGGTGATGTCCTCGCCCGTCTTGGCGTCGCGCACCACCAGCGGCTCACCATCCATGACGATCTTGCGCACCTCGGTGAGCGTGATGTAGGTGGACGTATCGGTGTCGTAGAGCCTGCGGTTGGGGTACTTCTTGATCACGCGCTGGCTTGTCTTGCCGGCGGCGGATTTTTTCTGCTGCACGAAACATCTCCTCGGTCCCAACGCCTGGACGCCTGAAGAGACGGACGCAGGGTGGACACAACAGGCATTCTAGAAACCCGGCCTTCACGGCGGTCAAGGCTTTACCCTGAGCCCCATCAAATGCCGCCGGCCTTCAGGCGCTCAACTCCAGGCCACGCAGCGCCAGACCTGCGAGGTCGATGCGCACGGCCAGCAGGTCGAGCGCAACCGCCTGGGCCACGAACTCGGGCACCGAGTAGCGCCCCGAGTCCAGCATCGCCACATACGGTGCGATCTGCGCTGTGGTGGGGTCGGCGACCCCGGTGACGTTGCGGTAGAGCAGGCGCACCAGCGCACTGTAGCCGGTGCCACCGGCCAGCTCGGCCAGCACGGATCCACCGGCCAACAACACGGCAGCGTCGAGCAGGCCCTTGCCGACGTCGAAATACGCCGTCAAGGTTTTCATCAGGGCCGCATCGGACAGCGCGGCCGGGCCGAGGAGTCCTGCCGCCAGCAAGGCGGCGCGCCCGGCACCCTGATTGGTTTGCACATCGAAAGCCACCACGCGGTCCACAAACACCAGGCGCTCGACGTTGACCAGGCTGTCCACCCCCTGCGCATCGGGCCCGGTCACCAGCAGGCTCGTGGCGTCCCATCGCCAGGTGCTCTGGCTGCGCAGACCACCGAAGACGACGCGGTCCAGACCTTCCCCACCATCGATGCGGTCATCGCCGCCACGTCCTTCCAGCCGGTTGTCAACGGCGTTGCCGGTGATCTGGTCGGGCCCGTCCGTGCCCACTGCATTCTCGATCCAGGAGTCCCGGTAGATCTGCACGGTGTCCGGCGCAATGGTGCGGCCATTGTCGATCTGCACGGGCAGGCCAATGCGACTCCAGCTTCCGGGTCGCAGGTCGATCACCGCGCCAAACGTGCCATCCACCCGCAACGTGTCGATACCGCCGGTATCGAAAACGGTCATCAGGTAGCGACCGAGCGTGTCGAATGGGTAGACCGTGTCGTCGCCCGCTGTGTTCAGATTGGCGCCGTAGAGCAGCCGCATCGCGTCGATGTCCCAACTCATGGGCGTCGATGGAAACCGATCGATGTTGCCGCTATAGGTCAGGGCCGCGCCGGGCCAGGCGTTGACGCTCATCACGCTCTGGAAGATCGAGTTTCCCCCTTCACTCAGCGGGGTGTCCGGGTGCCGCAAGCCCAGCGCGTGGCCGGTCTCGTGCAGGATCGTGAAGTACCCCAGCGTGCCTGGCGCCAGCGAAGCGAACTGCTCGTTCGCCTTGGATGCGTTGAGCCAGACGTCGCCTCCGTTGTCGCTTGCATTGGGCAAGAACGCCGCCCCCAGTTGCGTCGCGCTCATGTTGTACTGGGTGAACGCGTAGCGAAGATCGCCATGCCCCGACGCGTCGTCGGCCGTCTCGACAAAGCGCAGGCCACAGATGGCCGACCAGGCAGCCAACACCGCGCGGGTGGCCGACTGCAGTTCTGTGGTGAACGGGGCAAAACCCAGGGTGGGTTGCCCCGGCTGGGTGTAGGCGTTCTGATAGTCCCAGAGGCTGCCGGACTGGGCGAAGCTGTAGCTGACCGTTGGCGCCTGGCCGGCGCCCTCGGCGCCCCAGCGGGTCAAGGCTGGAACCGGCCCGCTGTAGCTGGCGGGAACGGGGCTGACGGGGGTGGGCGCAGGCATGTGGGAGTCGATGTGGGGAATCGATTGTGCCTGCCGAGCTGCCCTGCACCAGCCCGCCGACCGCGCCGGCACGAGAACTATGCCGCGCTTTGCCAGCTTCCGGCGCCCGAGCGGCCTAGGCAAGGCGCACAATCTCGTTTCCAATCCGCCGAGCAGCCTTGAGGACACGTCAGATGAAGCCCTTGCTCATACCCACCCGATCGCTCCGCCAGAAACAACCGCACCGGACCTCACGTCCAAGGGTGCATGCCTTGGCCACCTGCATCGCGCTGGCCATCGCAGCGCCCGGTGCCTGGGCTGCCGGCGAGGCGGAAATCGTCATGCTCACCGGCCAGGGCGAGCAGCGCCCGACCGATCAGGCGCCGTGGCGTCCGGCCGCTGTCAAACAATTGGTGCCGCCGGGCGGCTGGATTCGAACGCTGGCCAACAGCCAGATGGCCATTGTGGTTCCGACCAACAACCAATTGCGCCTGAACCAGAACAGCCAGATGCAGATCAAGGCCGCCACCGATGGCGCCCAGGCCGCCGTCACCCTCAACGCGGGACGGGCCTGGAGCCAGGCGCGGCCCCAGGCGGCTGCTCCGGGACAGCGGCCGCAGGTCTCGGGCGCGATTCGCATGGAGACGCCGTCTGCAACCATGTCGGTGCGCGGAACGGATTGGGAGGTCGAAGTCCTGCCCGATGGGCGCACACAGTTGGTGGTGCTGTCCGGCTCGGTCGAAATGTCCAACGCCCAAGGTGCCATCAACGTCGACAAGGGCGAGGCGGCGGTGGCTGAGGTGGGCAAGGCCCCTGTCAAGCTCACACTGATCCGGCCGCAGACCCGTGTGCAATGGGTGTCGTCCTGGCGCCCCGAGCCCAAGCGCTGGGCGGGTGATGGCGCCACACGCTGGGCGTCGGCGGTGGACCTGATCGCGGCGGGCAACTACTCGGGCGCAACTGCTCAACTTTCAGGGGCGGCCCGCACGGATGCAGCGGCCGCGCGGCTGCTCGCCGACCTGCAGGTGCAGCAGGGTGAGCTCGCGGCGGCATTGGAAACCCTCAAACCACACGGCAACGATCCCCTGGTCGTGGCCTTGTCGGCCCGGCTGATGCTGCGCGATGACCAGACCGCCCAGGCTCAAGCCCTGCTGGACGGCGCCCTGGCGCGTGCGCCGCGACATGTCGAGCTCCTGCTCGCGCAAGGTGAAGTCGCCACCCTGGACGCGCAAGTCGAGCGCGCGCGCAAGGCCTATGAGGATGTGCTGCAAGTGCAGGCCAATCACCCCGAGGCCTTGTGGGGTCTGGGGCGCATCGCCTCCGAACGCGAAGAAGTGCGCGAGGCGCGCTCGCGCTTGCAGGCTGCCTTGGCCGCCGATCCCGGGCTCGTGCGGGCACGGGCCGAACTGGCCGCAACCGAAACCTTTGCGGGGTCCTATGCGGCGGCGCAGGCGGCCCTTCAGTCGGTGTTGGACGCCAGCCCCGATGACTACACCGCGCTCAGCGCACGCGGTGTGTTGGCACTCAAGCGCGGCGACGTCGATGCGGCGCAGGAAGACTTCATGCGGGCCGGGGTCATCGAACCGCGCTATGCGCGCGCCTGGCTCTACAGCGGCGTCGCCTTCTACCAGCAGGGCAACACCATGCGGGCGCGGCAGGCGTTCGAGCGGGCCGCCGAACTCGACCCGCGCGATCCCCTGCCCCACCAGTTCCTGGGCATCCTGCAAGGCGACGAACTGGACTACGCGGGCGCCCTGGCGTCGGCCCGTGCGGCGCGCGAACGCCTGCCCTTTCTCAAGTCACTCAACCAGGTGGCCAACAACCAGAAGGGACAGGCCAATCTGGGCAGCGCGTTGGCCAACTTCGGGCTCGAAGAATGGGCTTCCAACTACGCGACCGAGGCGTACTCGCCGTTCTGGGGTGGCAGCCATCTGTTTCTGGCCGACCGGCTCACGGGCAAGTTCGGCAAGAACTCCGAATTGTTCAAAGGCTTCCTGACCGAACCCACCACTTTTGGCGCTTCCAACCGGCGCTCCGGCTTGGTACCGGGCCCCGGCCACTATGGCCGCGTCGACTTCTATGCGCAACGCGACAACTGGAACCAGTTGGGGGCCCTGGCTTCGGTCAACGGGCTCTCGCAAGGCGAATCGCCGATTGCGTATTTCATCAGCGGCGATTTCGCGCGGGCCGAAGCGCGCCCCGACCCCAGCACGGCCAACGGGCGCAACCTCACCTTGGGACTGGGCTCCAAACCGCGCCACGATTTTGGGTGGTTCGGATTTGTGACCGACACGCAGTTGCGCGCCAACCTGGCCACCGCGACCTTGCCCGACGATCGCATGCGCCAGCGCGAGCAGCGCGCGGATGTCGGCTTCAGCCTGCAGTTGGAACCCAGCAGCCAGATCTGGGTGAAAGGCGGGCATGGACGCCAGACCAACCGGGTGGATGGAGCGTTTGTCTCGGCGACCACGGCAGCCAGTCTGCAGCGCCTGTTCTCCACGGTGACCATATCACCCAATGGGCGCCTGGACGCCTTCGATTCCGGCATCCGCCAGAGCGATCTGCAGATGCGCCACAGCCTGCGCCGCGGTCCCTGGACCATCGGTTGGGGTGTCGAGCACTCGGAGCAGAAGGGCGACGGCTCGCTGGTGGCAACCTTCAACCCTGCGCGCACCCGCATTGCCGGCACCCAGAACCTCAAGGTTGACGATGTCTGGGTTTCGCTGCTGCACGGCACCGGCGCACAAAGCCAGGGGCAGGTGGATCTGTTTGCCCAGCGCAGCAAGGCCACGGGCGTTGAATCCAGCGGCCTGGACATCCTGAGCACGCCCCCCCGCACCTTCAACCTGGGCGCCACCAACACCAGCGAAAGCCACAACGAACTCAACCCGCGCCTGGGCTACAAGTGGCAGATGAGCCCTGCCCAATCGCTGCGTTGGGTGAGCCAGCGCTGGCGCCGTCCTGCGTCGGCCGCCACGCTGGCACCCGTCGACACCCTGGGTGTGGTCGTCAACGACCGCATCACCTCGGCCGGCGGTCTGTACACCCGCCACCGGCTGCAATGGGATGCCGAGACCAGCGCCAGCACGTTCTGGCGCATCGCGCTGGACCACGAGCGCGTGGACAACGGTGGTGTCGCCCAGGGCGCCACGATCACCGATTTCGAGGTGACCCAGCTCGAAGGCCTGCTCAACCGACCCGAGGTCTTCAACGCTCAAAGCGATCTGGAAGAAACGCCGCTGTTCAACAAGGGGCGCATCAAGAGCCTGAGCCTGGCGGTCAATCACTTGCTGCAACCGCGCTTGGCCTTGTCGGCCAACCTGATTGCGCGCGATACCCGCCAGGAAGGCGCACAGGCCGGCAAATCCGTACCCTACATGCCCGATACCTATGTGCGGCTGGGCGCACGCTGGTCATTGGCCGAACGCTGGGTGCTGGGCGTGAACGCGGCCTACCGCAGTGCACGTTTTGCCGACGACGCCAACACCCAGAAGCTCAATGCGGGCTGGACCGTGGGCGCGAGTGTCTACCACGAGAGCGCTGACAAGCGGCACAGCTTTCAGGGCATGCTTGAGCGGCCGACTTACTCGGTCGTGAACATGGTCAAGCCAGAGACCAAGCTGGTGCTGCGCTATTCGATCCGCTTCTGATCACACACGCAAGGCACCGGAGGCATGCTGAGAGCCTGAACCGATCGATTTCTTGGTGTTTTTGGCCGGTAGCGATCGTCGAATCTGAATTGTTAGCTACAATTTTTCTAGCGCTATCGACGCATCCCAGGTGGTCGGCTCACCCTCGGCCAGCATCGCATCCAGCCTCGCGATGAAGCCCGGTGCCACCGTGTCCGATGGATAACGTGACACGATGTCTTGCCAGACGGCGCGTGCAGCAGCCCAATCGCGCGCTTCCCAGGCCGCCCAGGCGGCATCGGACAGCGCGACCAGTTCCAGGTCGGCACAGGCCGTGAACACATCGACCGCCTGGTGCTTGCCCTTGACCTTGACCCGGTCGACCCGGCGCACCGGGATGCGGCCCTTGAGCCCCTCGACCGTGGCCGCGGTGAACAAGGTTCCGGTGCCGTAGGCCTTGTTGGCCCCTTCCAGCCGCGCGGCCAGGTTGACCGTGTCGCCGACGGCCGTGTAGTTGAATCGCAGGTCCGATCCCATGTTGCCCACAATGGCGGGTCCGGAGTGAAGTCCGATGCGCAGGCCCAGGCCCGGCGCACCCATGCTGTCGAACTTCGGTTGCAATCGCTGCATCGCCACCAGCACCTCGATGGCCGAAGTCACACCATGGAAGGCATGCTCGGGATCGTCCAGCGGCGCACCCCAGAAGGCCATGACCGCGTCGCCGATGAACTTGTCCACCGTTCCACCGTGCGCCAGGATGATGTGCGTCACCTCGCTGAGGTACACGTTGATCACACTGGCCAGCGCCTCTGGCGTGAGGTTCTCTGACAGGGTGGTGAAGCCCGCAAGATCGCAGAAGAACACCGTGAGCTCCTTGCGCTGACCACCCAGTTGCAGGCGTTCGGGGTGCGCGACGATTTCCGCAACGACATCACCAGAGACGTATTTTTCGAGCGCACCACGGATCTCGGTGGCGCGCCGGCGCTCCGTCAGGTAGGAACCCGCAGCCGTGGTGCCATAGGTCAGGCCCAAGGCCACCAGCGTGGACAGCATGGGCAGCCACGTCGAAAACGAAACGTACAGCCACGCCGACAAGCCAACCGCCGTGCCACCGATGCCGACAATACCGATGGCTGAGCGCAGCGGGTGCCACCACTGCACGAAGGGCCAAGCCAGCAGCATCGCCCCCGCCAGCAGGCTCCACAACTGCCATGGCGGCGACGGTGTGACGGTCAATCCCATCAAGGCGTTTTCGATCAGCGTGGCGTGCACCTCCACGCCCGGTGTCATCTGGCGCGAACTGCGCAGGAACGAGGTGCCAAAGGCTTCGGCCTGGGCCAGGCCTGAATCGAGGCTGGCCCGCACGTCGCGCCCGATCAGGACGATCTGGTCCTGGAAGAAATCGGGTGGAATGCTTTCGTCGCCGTTGAGCACCTGGTAATACGACACATAGGGAAAGGTCCGCGCCGGGCCCAGATGGCGCACCATGGCATCGGGATGCACCCAGGGTTCTTCCACGCTGCCGGGTCGCGTGCGGATCAACATGCGAATGGCTTGGCGCCACAGCGCATCGTCCGGCTGTGGCACCCGCCGCATGATGGCGTCGTCATCCAGCGACGAGGTGGCCAATCCTGTGACCGCCCCGGCCATGGTGAGGGTCTGGATCGGATCCACACGAATCCACTGGCGCGCAGCGGACGTCTCGTGGTAGGCGTGGTCCGCCGCCAGCACCACATTGCCCGCACGTTCGATGGCCTTGGCGAAGGCCTCGTCTTCTTCGGGCGTGCTGGCTTCGGGAAACAACAAGTCAAATGCGATCACGCTGGCCTGACTGGCCGCCAGGCGGTCGACCAGCTTGGCATGCATGCTGCGCGGCCAGGGCCAGCGTTGACCCGTCTGCGCAAATGAAGCCTCATCGATTGCGATGATGGTGATCGGCAGGGTGGACTTCAGGGGTGCCGTGGCGACATTGAGCATGTCGTAAGCCCGCACCTCCACCGAGCGCCAGCCGTCCCACCAGTTGAGCAGCGCACCCGTTCCAAGTCCGATGAGCACGGCGATCACCGACAGGCGCATCGAAAACGACCGGAACAGCAGCGCGATGCGCTGCCATGCGACACGTAGGGGGCTCATGAGCCCGAAATTATCAGCGCTGCGCGGCTGGACTGCATCAGCCCCGTGGCGCCGGCAAGGCTCACCCCAGGCACCGGCGGATGCGGGTGGCCAGCGCGTCGCGGCTGATGCCGTAGCGCTCGTGCAGGGTGGGCAGGGCCCCGGCATCCAGGAAGGCGTCGGGCAGACCGGCCAGTTCGAAGCCCGCCGGCATCACCCGCGCGCGCATGAGCATGCTGGCCACCGATTCGCCCAGGCCACCCACCACCGAATGGTTCTCGGCAACCACCAACAGCCGCGGCTTGGAAGTGACTTCTGCCAGCACGGTGGCCTCGTCCAGCGGTTTGATCGTGGGGCAATGCAGCACCGCCACACCGATGCGGTCGGCAGCCAGCAGCTCGGCCACTTCGAGCGCACGCATGGTCATGAGGCCACTCGCCACAATCAGAACCTCGTTGCCGTCGCGCAAGCGTTTGGCCTTGCCGAGTTCGAAGCGGTAGTCATACGCATCCAAGACCAGCGGCACCTGCCCGCGCAGCAGGCGCATGTAGACAGGCCCCTCGTGGGCGGCAATCTGGGGAACGGCCTGCTCGATGTCCAGCGCGTCGCAGGGATCGACGATCGTCAGCCCTGGAATGCCCCGCATCATCGCGATGTCTTCGGTGGCCTGGTGGCTGGGGCCGTAGCCCGAGGTCAGGCCCGGCA
>CAYNWR010000070.1:5183-10253 GCA_964400915.1 uncultured Burkholderiaceae bacterium | reverse complement strand
TGGGCTTGAGGATGGATAAAGCAGGGACAGAGGCTGGTGCGGGAGCCGGTGTCTGGGCCAAAAAAAAGCCGGTTCCCTCCTTCCCAGCCCCTGCCCATGCGAAGGCAACTGGGTACCGTCGCGCAAAGACAACCGGGCGCAGGGACGCGCCGGTATCGGGCCGCCGGTCCAGCCCGTAGGTCGCGTTCACAGGGGTGTCGACGCGGCGCCAAGCTCTCTACACTTGGTGCCAGACGGCGCGGCCGAAAGGCTGTGCGTCCTGACGTCGGGACCGGACACCTTCCATGAGCAACACAGACAACAGCGCCCTGGGCAACCAGGCCTACGATGCACTCAAGTCCGCGCTGATGGCCGGTCAACTGGCGCCGGGCGAGCGCATCGTCATGCGACAGGTGGCCGCCAGCTTCGGCATCAGCCTCACGCCCGTGCGCGATGCCATCAACCGATTGATGGCCGAGCGTGTGCTGGAGCATGGTGGGCTGGGTCAGTCCGGTGGCGCGCGGGTGCCCCTGGTGGATGCCGCGCAGTTCCAGCAACTGATGATGGTGCGCGCCAGCCTCGAGCCCGACGTGGCGGCTGCGGCCGCCGGTGTGGCCACCTCGGCCGAACTGGATGCCGTCGAGGCGCAATTGAAGATCATGCAGGACGCGGTCCGGCGCGGGGAGGTGGCGCGCTACTTCGAGGCGCACTGGCGCTTTCATTTCGGCATCTACGCGTTGGCGCGCATGCCGGTGGTGATGGAGATCGTCGAAGGCGTGTGGCTGCGCAGTGCCCCCACGCTCACACTGGCCTCACACGGAAGCCGGCCCAGCCTGCGGCGTTTTCCCATGCACACCCAGGCCGTGGCGGCCCTGCGTGCGGGCGACGCGGCCGGTGTGGCGCAGGCGATCCGCAGCGACATCGACAGCGCCCGGCGCGACATCGGTGCCCTGTTGCCGCTGCGCTGAAGGGCGTTTGCCCCGTGCATGACGTTGCCATCAACAGGGGTTTTCAGTTTGTTATAACATTGGCGTGCCAGGCGCCACCGATGCTGAAACGGGTGCCGACACGGTTGCTGTGACCTAGAGGAGATATTCAGATGCCATCCCGTTCCGATCCGCGTGGGATCCACGCCACCACCCGTCGCCGCCTGCTGGGCCGGTTGGCCGCCGCCAGCGCCGCCACCGCCGGTGCCTCACTCAGTCCCTGGGCCTGGGCCCAATCGGCCGATGGTTTTCCGGCCAGGGAAATCAAGCTGGTGGTGCCCTGGAACGCCGGTGGCTCCAACGACCTGGCGGGCCGCCTGCTGTCGCAATTGCTGGCCGAGCAGGGCGTGAAGCTGGTCGTTGAGAACGTGCCGGGTGCCACCGGCTCGATCGGCATGACCCGCGTGGCCAACGCCGAGCCCGACGGCTACACCGTGGGCATGGGCACCAGCTCCACCCTGGCGCTGATTGCTCAGGGCCTGACGCCGCTCAAGAACGAGCAGTTTGCGCCCATCGCGCGGGTGACGGTTGACCCCCTGGTGCTGCTGGTGCCCACCAGCGCGCCCACGGGCACGCTCGAGAATTTCGTGGCGCATGTCAAGCGCAACCCCGGCAAGGTGTCGGTGGGCATCCCGGGCACCAACAACCTCAACCACGTGTTTGCCGTGATGACGGGCCGTGCGGCCGGCACCGACGTGATTGCCGTGCCCTACACCGGGGGCGCCAAGGTGATCGTCGACCTGGCGGGCAAGCAGGTCGAGGCGGCCGTGCTCAAGCCCTCCGAGAGCAAGGCGCAGATGGACGCGGGCCTGGTCAAGCCCATTGGTGTGTTCGCCAACGAACGCCTGGGTGCGATGCCCGACATCCCCACCTTCCGTGAGAAGGGCTTTGACGTGTTTCCCTACGGGCCGCTGGTGCAGATGTCCTACCTGGTGGCGCCGGTCGCCACGCCGCCCGCCGTGGTGGAACGCCTCACCACGATCTTCAGCCGCGCCATCCAGAGCGCCAAGTTCAAGGCCTGGGCCGAAGGCGGCGGCGCGGTGGTGGACAACCTCACGGGCGCCTCGCTGGGCCGCGAGGTGAGCAGTGTCACGCGCTCGCTGGCCGAAGTCGGCAAGAAGGTGTTTGTCTCCGAAAAGAAGTCCTGAAGCACAGGGCCGATTCATCCATGAGTGTCATCAAGAAAGTCAGCTGCCACGTGGTGGCGGCGCCCGTTGCGCGTCCCTTCACATCGTCGCGAGGCTGGTTGTACAAGACCCGCGGCTCGTGCATCGTCGAAATCGAAACGGCCGACGGCATCGTCGGCTGGGGCGAGTGTTATGGGCCTTCGGCCGTGGCGCGGGCCTACATCGACACCCAGTTTGCGCCGCGCATCATCGGGCGCGATGCCTTCGACATCGAGGTGATCTGGGAAGACCTGTACAACCGCATCAAGGACTATGGCGGCGAGGGCATGGCCGCGTCGGCGCTTTCCGGCATCGACATCGCGCTGTGGGACATCGTTGGCAAGAGCTGCAACAAGCCCATCCACAAGCTCATCGGCGGCGCGCAGCGCAGCCAGGTGCAGTGTTATGCCACCGGCCTGTACTTCATCGACATGGACCGGCTGGTGGAAGAAGCCGTTGAAGAGGCGCGCGAGTACGTGGAGCAGGGCTTCACCGCCATCAAGATGAAGATCGGCCTGGGTGACCCCAAGCTGGATGTGCGCCGTGTGGCGGCCGTGCGCGAGGCCGTGGGCGAGGGCGTGCGCCTGATGGTGGACGCCAACCATTGCTTCACGGTGCCGCAGGCCATCCGCCTGGGGCGTGAGTTCGAAGCCCTGGGCATCGAGTGGTTCGAGGAGCCGATCTCGCCCGAGGACATCGACGGTTACGTCGAGGTCACGCGCGCGCTGGACATGGCCGTGGCGGGCGCCGAGAACGGCTTCACGCGCTGGGGCTTTCGCGACATCATCGTGCGCAAGGCCATGGACATCGTGCAGCCCGACGTGTGCGCGGCTGGCGGCATCAGCGAATGCCGCAAGATCGCCACGCTGGCCAGCGCCCACGGTGTGGAATGTGTGCCCCACGCCTGGGGCTCGGCCATCGGCCTGGCGGCCACGCTGCAGTTTCTGGCCGCGCTGCCCGATCAGCCGCCCAGTTTCCGGCCCATGCCGCCCCTGCTGGAGTTCGAGCAGACGGAGAACCCGTTTCGCGATCAACTGTCCAGGGAACCCATCGTGCAGCAGCGCGGTGTGGTGCAGATCCCCACGGGTGCCGGGCTGGGCATCGAGGTGGAGCGCTCGGTGCTCGACCGTTACCGCGTGTCCTGAGCACCATGAAGTACGCCACCTTCGAACTGCCGGGCAAAGGCACCCATGTGGGCGTGGTGCTGCCGGGCGAGCGCCGCATCGCGCACCTGTGCCATCCGGCCCACACCGAGCTGCTCAAACCCCTGGGCGGGTACCCGCGCAGCCTGCTGGCCATGGTGGAACAAGGGCTGGACCGCTGGACGGCCTTGCTGCGTGATGCGCGCCTGCACGACGACGCAATGGTCGACATCGATGCCGTGCGCCTGCTCGCGCCCATCCAGCGCCCCGAGAAGGTGGTGGGCGCGGCCTACAACTTCACCGACGCGCTGGCCGAACGCAAGATGCCCGAGCCGCCCGAGCCCGTGATCTTCGTGCGCTCGGGGCGCACGGTGATCGGGCCCACCGATGCCGTGCCCATCGCACCCGACATCGGCAACGTCACCTACGAGGCGGAACTGGCGGTGGTGATCGGTCGGCGCGCCCTGCGCGTGAGCGCCGACGAGGCCATGGCCCATGTGGCCGCCTACACCGCGCACAACGACGTGAGCGCGGTTGATCTCATCAAGGGCGATGGCGGCAATTTTGTGCGCGGCAAGAACCTGCCGGCCAGCGCGCCGATCGGCCCCTGGATCGTCACGCCCGACGAACTGGGCGACCCGTATGCCGTGTCCATCCGCCTGGAGATGGGCGGCCGGCAACTGCAAAGCGGATCGACCGCCACCATGCTGCACCGCATCGGCGCCCTGATCGCCTATGCCAGCGCGCGCATGCCGCTGGAGCCGGGCGACATCATCGCCACGGGCACCCCGCCCGGTGTGGCGGTGGCGCACAACCCGCCGGCCTGGATGAAGCCGGGCATGACCTGTGTGATCGACCTGGGCGGCATCGGGCGCCTGGCCAATCCCATCGTGGCGGGTGCGCCCTTTCTGGGCTGATGCCGATGCACCTTCCCAAGGTCGTCCTCACCAACGCCATCCACCCCGACCTGATGCCGCCGCTGCAGGCGGCCTGCGAGGTGGTGCTGGCGCCTGACGCCCAACCCGCCACCCTGGCGCGCCTGCTGGGCGATGCGCAGGGCCTGATCGTGCGTGCGCAACTGGCACCGGACGTGTTCGAGCACGCACCGCAGCTGCGCTACGTGGTGCGCCATGGTGTGGGCCTGGACATGATCCCTGTGCCCGCCGCCACGGCCAAGGGCATCGTCGTGGCCAACCTGCCGGGCTCCAACACCACCGCGGTGGTCGAATACGTTCTGGCCGCACTGCTGCACTTTCGCCGTGGCCTGGCCGCGGTGGACACGCGCCTGCGGGCCGACGGCTGGTCCCAGGCCCGCGCCATGGGCGACGCCAGCACCGAGCTGGCCGGCAGTGTGCTGGGCATCGTGGGTGTGGGGGCCATCGGCGCGCGTGTGGCCGCTGCGGCCCAGGGCCTGGGCCTGCAGGTGCTGGGCCTGACGCGCCGCCCCGACACGCTGCCCCCCGGCGTGCAGGCTGTCGACAAGAACACGCTGTTCGAGCGCTCCGATGCCATTGCGCTGTGCTGCCCGCTCAACGACCAGACGCGCAGCCTGGTGGACACCGCGGCCCTGGCGCGCATGAAGCGCCATGCGGTGCTGATCAACGTGGCGCGCGGCCCGGTGCTGGACACCGCCGCCGTGCTGGCTGCTCTGCGCGAGGGGCGCATCGGCGGCGCCGCGATGGACGTGCACGACGCGCAGCCCCTCACCGGCCAGGAGGCCGCGTTTGCCGTTCCCAATCTGCTGCTCACACCGCATCTGGCGGGCATCACGGGCACGAGCCTGCGCGCGATGAGCGA
>CAYNWR010000070.1:0-5083 GCA_964400915.1 uncultured Burkholderiaceae bacterium | reverse complement strand
GTGCCCATCAGCTTTCCCGTGCCGCCCGAGAAATCCGTGCGCCTGGGGATCGGCCGCAGCGTCAAGCGCGATGCGGTGCTGGTTCGCATCGAGACCCGCGACGGCCACGTCGGTTGGGGCGAGGCGCACCATGGGCGCGCGCCGGGCGCGATCGCGCGCCTGATCGACAGCACCCTGCGCGAGTTGGTCCTGAGTCTGGATGCGACCGACGTGGTGGGGGTGTGGCATCGGGTCTACAAGATGCAACTGGCCAGCCACGGCATGGGTGCGGCGTCCGCGCTGGCGCTCAGTGGCATCGACCAGGCCCTGTGGGACATCCGTTGCCAGCTCACGGGCTGGCCCCTATACCGCCTCCTGGGCGGCGCCTCGCGGCCGGTCAAGGCCTATGCGGGCGGCATCGCGCTGGGTTACCAGGAGCCGGCGTCGCTGGTCGAGGAGGCGCGCGGCTACATCGCTGCCGGGTACCGCGCCCTCAAGCTGCGCATGGGCGACACCCCCCGGCGTGACATCGCGCGTGTGCAGGCGGTGCGTGCGGCGCTGGGCGACGAGATCGAAATCCTCACCGACGCCAACACCGCCTACAGCCTGGACGATGTGCGCCGCGTGATGCCGGCCTTTGAGGAAGCCGGTGTGGCCTGGCTCGAAGAGCCGTTTCCCCCGCAGGACCGGCGCGCCTACCAGATCGCCGCGACGCTGGGGCGTGTGCCCCTGGCCGCGGGCGAGAACCACTACACCCGCTACGAGTTTGACACCCTGCTGCAGGATCGCTGTGTGCAGTTTGTGCAACCCGATCTGTCCAAGACGGGGGGCATCACCGAAGGCCTGCGCATCGCGGCCATGGCCGCTGCGCAAAAGATGAGCGTGAACCCCCACACCTCGGCCACCGCCATCAACATGGGCGTGAGCATCCATTTCCTTTCGGCGATCGAGAACCCGGGCTACTTCGAGGGTGACGTGACCTCGCTCAATCCCTTCCGCGATCAGCTCATGGGCCACACGGCGTACGAGCTCGATGCCCAAGGCTGCGTGCAGCCCCGCGAGGGCGTCGGCATCGGCATGCGCGTGGACGAGGCCTTTGTGAAGGCCCACCCGCTGATCGATGGACCGTGCTACGTTTGAAGCCGCTGACGAGCAGCGCAACAACCCGAGGAGACAAGCACCATGACCCTAGCCCCCCAGCGCTGGTGTACCGGCCTTGCCCGTGTGCTCCAGGCATCCCAGCGGCACCTGGACAGCGTCTTTTTTGCTCATTCTGAAAAAAATTGGCCAGTAGCGAGCGCCATTGCTTGTTTTATAGCTATTGTTTTTGTAGTCTTTGGCGTGAATCCCGCGCTGGCGCAGGACTACCCGGAACGCGGCGTGAAGATCATCGTGCCCTACCCGCCGGGCGCCTTCAACGACACCCTGGGCCGCACCGTGGCCGAACGCCTGTCGCGCAGCTACAAGCACCCCGTGGTGGTGGAAAACCGCCCCGGCGCCAACACCACGCTGGGCAACAGCCTGGTGGCCAAGTCGGTGGGCGACCCGCACATGATCCTGGTGTCGCCGCTGCCGTTTTCGGCGTTGCCGGGTTTGTATGGCGCCAACCTGCCCTATGACGCGGTCAAGGATTTCTCGCCCCTGGTGTGGGCCGGCAGTTCCAACAACGTGCTGGTGGTCAAGAACGATCTGCCCGTGAGCTCGGTCAAGGATTTCATCGAGCTGGCGCAGAAGAACCCCGGCAAGCTCAACTACGCGTCCACGGGATCGGGCTCGTCCAACCACCTGTCGATGGAACTGTTCATGAAGATGACGGGCGTCAAACTGGCCCACATCCCCTACAAGGGCAGTGCGCCGGCGGTCACCGCCCTGATTGCGGGCGAGGTGGATGCGTTCTTTGACAACCTGCCCAACGTGCTGCCGCACATTCGTGCGGGCAAGATGAAGGCGCTGGCCGTCACGGGCAAGACCCGCGCCACCTTGCTGCCCGACCTGCCCACGGTGGCCGAGGCCGGCGTGCCCGGCTATGACGTGACGGTGTGGTTTGGCATGCAGATGCCCGCCGGTGTGCCACGCCCCGTGCTCGAACGCGTCAACCGCGACATCGTGGCCGTTCTGCGCGATCCCGAGATCGTCGCTCGCTTTCGCGCCGGCGGTGTCGAGGTGGTGGCCAGCACACCCGACGAATTCGCTGCGCAGGTGCGCGCGGAGATCGCCAAGTGGACGCAGTTGATCAGGGACGCGAACATCCGCATCGAATGAAAATCAAGTTTCCCCCACGCTCCGCCGCTGCGCGGGTCACTGCCCCATGAAGATCACCGACGTTTCCGTCACGCTGTTTCGCTGGGGCGGCATCCCGCCCACGCAGTACGGTGGGCACACGGGGCGCTTTTCGGGCGAGAGCGCGCTGGGCCTGGTCGAGGTGGTGACCGACCAGGGCCTGACGGGGCGTGCGTTCCTGGGCTCGGCCTTCTATTCGGCCGAACTGGACGCCCCCGCGCTGATCGCCAAGCTCAAGCCCGTGCTGATGGGCCAGGACGCCCTGGACCGCGAGCGCCTGAACGCAGCCTTGTGGGCCCGCGTGCGCACATCCACCGTGCGGGCCATCGGAGCGCTGGACATCGCCTTGTGGGACATCGCCGGTCAGGCCGCGGGGCTGCCCATTCACCGCCTGCTGGGCACCGCGCGCCACAGCATCCCGGCCTACATCAGCTCGGCCGTGCTGGACAGCCCGCAGGCCTTTGCCGACGAGGCACTGGCCTTCAAAGCCTTGAACTACGCGGCCTACAAGATCCACCCGCCGCAGCGCTGGCAGGACGACATCCGCGTGTGCGAGGCCGTGCGCCGTGCCGTGGGCGACGACCACCGCCTGATGCTCGATTCGGTCTGGAGCTACGACTACCCCCAGGCGCTGCGCGTGGGGCAGGCCATTCAGGATCTGGGCTTTTACTGGTACGAAGATCCACTGGCCGACGCCGACCTCTACAACTATGTCGAGCTGAAGAAGCACCTGCACGTCCCGATCGTGGCCACCGAATACCCAGCGGGGGGCCTGGACAGCTACGCGCCCTGGATCCGCGAGCGTGCCACCGACTACCTGCGCGGCGACGTGGCGGTGAAGGGCGGCATCACCACGATGATGAAGACGGCCCATCTGGCCGAAGCCTTTCACCTCAACTACGAGGTGCACCACGGTGGCAATTCGCTGAACAACGTGGCCAACCTGCACGTGATCATGGCGATTCGCAACACCGAATTTTTTGAGGTGCTGCTGCCATCCGCTGCGCAGAAGTACGGCCTGGTGCAGGACATCGACGTCGATGCGCAGGGTCTGGTGCATGCGCCCACCGGGCCGGGCCTGGGTGCGGCGATTGATTTCGATTTGATCCGCCGCCAGCAGATCGCCGTGCTGCGCTGAGCGGGCCGCGCCGCTCGCATCCTTCAGCCCTGTCCTCGCCATCGTGCGCCGGGTTTGATCCAGCGCAAGTTCCCGCCTCGCCCATGGGCCCTGCGCCTTGACAGCGTTGTCGCAAGACCTAGCATGCTTGGACCGCCGTTTGACTGGGGATCACCATGAAGCGCAGGATGTACCAGACAGCACGCTGCTGCAACTTGTGCGTTGGTGTGTTTCTGTCGTTCGCGAGCGCCGGCCCCGTCCTCGCCCAGTCGGGTGGCCCGGACTTGGTGCGCGCCCTTGCAGCGGCCGAGGCGCAGCGCCAATGGCCGCAAGCGGTACAGCTACCCACGACCTCAGAGTTCCTCAATTGGGCGGAAGCGAGCTATCCGGACCTTTTTCCCAGCCCGAGTCCGAGAAACCAGACCTTTCAGACCTATACCTACCGCTATTACGCGGCGACCGATGTCGCGCTCGGTGTGTCGGGTGCGACGGTCGTTGGCTTGGTCAATGCCCTGTCGGTCAACCCGACCCTCGTGCCCTTGGGGCAACTGGCGGATTACGCCTGCCGCGTGGCGCCAGCGACATGCACGACGTCGGCGGCGGTCGACACCGCTACGGTGGCTGCAGCGGCCAGCGTGACGGGTTCGCTCGTGGGTCTGTGTTCGATCGTCACTGTGCCAAGCAGCGTTGAGCCGCCACCTGCCGCGCCGGGCTGGCTCGCGCAATGGATGGCCGTTGGCGCGGCGTTTCAAGGGGCAGCGCCATCACGCAAACACGCGCAGATCTTCGCGTTGCTTTTCGGGCCATTTCCACCAACGGGGACCACGCAGCCGCCGACCATCCCAGGATCCTGCGGTGGAACACTCGCTTTTCCCGGTTATGCCAACGACTCGGGCACCATTTCAACGACGCTTTCCTTTGACGAATACTGCACGGTGGTGCCGTACTTCGGATTCTCGCTCTACATGCACGGCGATATCCGGATGGGCAAGCGCACGGCGCCCTTGAGTGGCACCTTGTTCGACCAGACGATGAACTCGCTCGAACCCATCGGCTACGAGACGAGGGACAGCAAAGGCAAGGTGATCACCTCGCAGTACTACGAATTCACCAACGCGGTCTACACGTCGGGCATCCCGGGCGAGCGGCCGACCCCCGCGCACCCCAACGTGGTCCACGTCGACTCCGTCAAGATCACGGAGAAGGCCACAGGTGTGTCATCCGTCCTCAGCGATCTGACGCTCACGACCGTCGACACGGCTGCGGGGCTGACCGAAAACACGTTCTCGGCCCGTTGGTCGGTACCGTCAGGAGGAGGGGTTGAGGTGCTCACGGGGCAACCCGTGACGACCAACAAACAGGGGCAGATCGTGTCCGGCAGCCTGGTGCTGCTGGGCAACAATGGCTCCCGTGCCGTAGCCACACTTGTACCAGGCACCACCCCGCTTGCCATGCAAGCCAGCCTGACAGTCAATGGGCAACCTGTGTCAGGTCTGCCAGCCTGCCCAAGATAGGCGCAAGGCCTATGTCTTGTGGACGCGCGCGCCAGGCGGCAGGATGGGCGCTGCCGCGTTCAAGGTCTCGATGGCAAAACCCGCCGCCTTCTTGTAACCGGCCATGAAGGCCTCGCGCTCGGCGGCCGGAATCACCGTGTCGATGTTGTCGAACACGCCACCGCAGCGGTCGTCCACCAGGCCCAGCAGGCCG
>CAYNWR010000069.1:4220-10265 GCA_964400915.1 uncultured Burkholderiaceae bacterium | reverse complement strand
CTTCTTGACTTCGCGGTCGTTGACACTGACAAAACCGGCGGCCGTGTCCAGGATCTGCACCAGGATCTCGCGCGGCAGACCCTCGGTGGACAACAAGTGCACCAGTTCGCCGTTGGAATTGAGTTGCGGATTGCGAACGCTCAAACCGACGCCCTCCCAAGGCTGCAGCCGCGCACATGCCGGCATGGCACGGGCTGCTTCGTGCATTCGATGGTCATCATGACGGCGTCACCACTTTTTCGGCGAACGACAGGCGGCCATCGTCGCTGCGGGTGAGCGCAAGGGTCCGGGCGGGCTCCAATGCGACACGGGCCGCGCAGAAATCCGCTGCGATCGGCAATTCGCGCCCGCCGCGATCGACCAGGACCGCCAGGCGCACCCGGGCGGGGCGACCAAAATCGAACAGTTCATTGAGCACGGCGCGGATGGTGCGGCCCGTGTAGAGCACATCGTCGATCAGCAGGATGTCGGCGCCGGCGACATCGAAATCCAGGCGCGTCTGCATCCGTCGGGCGGCTACGCCCCGACGCGCAACGTCGTCACGGTGCATGGACGAGGTGATGATCCCGGCCCGCTGGGCACAACCCAGGTCGATGGCCAGACGCTCGGCCAGCCAGACACCGCCCGAAGCGATGCCGACCACCTGGGTGCTCGGCGAATACAGGGGACGCACGCCCCGCAGCAGTTCACCGTACAGGGCCTCCGCGTTGAGAAGCAGGTCACTCACGGCTTTGACTCCTGGTTGCCATTTCCACGCACGGACCGTGTCGGACGTCCTGCACAAGGTTTCATGCCAGGCCCCGGAGAAACTGTTCAAGGATCACGCAGGCTGCGCGCCCATCAATGTCCTCGCCCCGGCCAGCACCCCGAGCGGCCTCCACCGTGCTGTAGCGCTCGTCGACCTCGTAGACGGGCAGGCCGAATCGCCCTTCGATCTGGCGCGCAAAGCGGCGCGCCCGCACCGTGTTCTCGTGGGCGGCTCCGTCCGGGTGGAAGGGCACGCCCACCACCACAGCGTCGGGCTGCCATGCCTGCAATTGTTTGTGCACCTCGGCCCAGCGCGCGTCGCCCCGGGCGTGAATGCTGCGCTGCGCCGTTGCCTGACGCAGCAGCCGATTGCCCACCGCCACCCCTGTGCGCCGCAAGCCGTAATCGAAAGCCAAAAATGTTTGCAGCCGGTCCGGGACTCCCGTCTGCGCCAGCTGGTCCATCAAGCCCGTCCCGCCTGGGGCGACAACATCCAGGCCTTCAGGCCCAGCAGATCGAGCGCACGCTCGTAGCGCTGCTCAGGCGGGGTGTCGAAAATTACGGCCGGATCGGCCAGCACCGTCAGCCAGGCGTTGTGCGAAAGCTCAGACTCAAGCTGGCCCTCGCTCCACCCGGAATAACCCAGCATGACCTGCAGCTTGCGAGGCCCAGCGCCATTGGCCACGGCTTCGAGCACATCGCGCGAGGTGGTCATTTCCAGCCCACCAGGCACCACCAGCGACGAGGCGTAGATGGTCTCGTTGTCGGGTTTGCCGTCGGCCAGCATCGCTTCGTGCAGCACAAAGCCACGTTCCGTCTCGCAGGGGCCACCGAGCATCACCGGACTGGAGCCGAGCTCGGGCCGATCCAGCGGCAGTTCGACCTTCTGGAAGAGTTCCTTCAGGTCGATGTCGGCGGGCTTGTTGATCACAAGGCCCAAAGCCCCCTTGGGCCCATGCTCACAAAGGTAGACCACACTTCGGGCAAACGACGCGTCCTGCATGCCCGGCATGGCGATCAGAAAATGGTGCGTCAGATTGATGGACGCCGAATCGGCCGACATGGAGGAAATTCTACGTGCAAACCCCTGACCCACTCGGGACCGCGAATGGCAAATCGGCAGCACTCGTTTGGCTGCGCCGCGATCTGCGCCTTGAGGACAACGCAGCCCTGGCTGCGGCCATGGCCCGGCACCACAAGGTTCACGTGGCCTTCGTGTTTGACCGGAACATTTTGGCGGGATTGCCCCGGCGCGATCGGCGGGTGGCGTTCATCCATGCGAGTGTGCAGGCCCTGGACGCTGACATTCGTGCACGCTCGCCGTTGCCGGCTGCTGGCGTGATCAGTGCCCATGCCGACCCGGTCGAGTGGATCCCGAGTTTGGCCAGCGCCTTGGGCGTGCGGCAGGTGTACGCCAGTCACGACGATGAACCGGATTCGCTGGCGCGTGACGCCCAGGTGCGCACGCGCCTGGCCGCCGCGAGCGTGGACCTTCAGACGTGCAAGGACCATGTCATCTTCGAGCGGGATGAGGTGTTGACGCTCAGCCGATTCCCGTTTTCGGTCTTCACGCCCTACAAGAACGCCTGGTTGCGCCGCGCGAACGCCAATGCCTTTGCGGCCCAGGACAGCTCTGGATCCCCGATGGCTTTTGCAGCACGGCCGGCACCTTGGGACCGGCCAATGCCCGCCCTGGCTGACATCGGATTTTCAGACGATGCGCTGGAGGGCTCTCCGATTCAGCCCGGTGCCAGTGGTGCACACGCCTGTTTTGCTGAATTCGAATCGCGGATGGAGCACTACGCCACCACACGCGATCACCCTGCGCGGCGTGGCCCAAGCTATCTGGGCATGCACCTGAGGTTCGGCACCATCAGCATCCGGCACGTTGCGGGCATCGCCTGGCGTCGTGCGCAGGCCGGCGACCAGGGCGCAGCCACCTGGTTGTCGGAATTGATCTGGCGAGATTTCTATGCGCAGATCCTGCACCACCATCCACAGGTGGTCGGCCAAGCCTTCAAGCCAGCCTACGATGGGATCGAATGGGAAACGGGTCCTGCTGCCGACGCCGGATTCGAGGCCTGGTGCGAGGGCCGAACGGGCTACCCTTTGGTCGACGCGGGCATGCGGCAACTGGTGCGCACGGGTTACATGCACAACCGCCTGCGCATGCTGACGGCCAGTTTTCTGGTGAAGGATCTGGGCATTGACTGGCGGCGCGGCGAAGCCTTCTTTGCGCGCCACCTCAATGACTTTGATCTGGCCTCAAACAACGGCGGCTGGCAGTGGGCTGCGTCCACCGGCTGTGATGCTCAGCCCTGGTTTCGGATCTTCAACCCGGTGACCCAAAGCGAGAAATTCGACGCCCAGGGTGCATTCATCCGCCGCTACGTGCCCGAACTGGCGGCGCTGGCAGCCCCCGCGCTCCACGCGCCGTGGCTGGCGCAGCCACTGATGTTGGAAGCTGCCGGTGTTCGGCTCGGGGCAGACTACCCACGCCCCATCGTCGATCACGACAGCGCGCGGCGCAAGACGCTGGATCGCTACGCGGTGGTGCGCAAGGAAACCGTTCCAGATACTATCAAAATTGATAGCTGAATCGGCTTGTCTGGCGCTCGCTACCTGGCAATTTGAATCAAATCACTCGGCCATTGCGCCTTCGGGCTGGGTGTAGCGCCTCACCAGCGCCATCAACTCGTCCTCGGCATATGGTTTGCCAAGATAGTGGTTGACTCCCAGCTCCATCGCATGATCGCGATGCTTGGCCGCTATGCGCGAAGTGATCATGATGATGGGCACGTCCTTCAGGCGCTCGTCCTTGCGGATGTTGCGCGCCAGGTCAAAGCCATCCATGCGCGGCATTTCGATGTCGGACAGGATGACCTGCGGCACCTCCTCTTGCAGACGCTCGAGCGCGTGCAGACCATCGTTGGCGGTCGTGACACGGAAACCCCCACGCTGCAGCAGGCGCTGCGTCACGCGGCGCACGGTGATCGAATCGTCGACCACCAGGACCAGTGGCGCCAGTTGGGCGGCTGCCACCGCGCTGGCACGCCCGCCCGAGAACTGCGCGGCCTGTGCGGCCGCCACCCCAGCCTGCAGGCTGGCGTCCTCGCTGACATCGGGTGCCCCGCCCATCGCAGCGGCCAGACTCTCGCCCATCAGGTGGCGTGAGGCGCCGCTGGCCAGGGCTCGGGCACGGTCGCCGTACACCTGGGCCAGTGCCACCGGGTTGTAAATCAACACCACCAGGCCGGACGCCAGCACCGACATGCCGGCAAGGCCCGGCAGGCGCGACAACTGCGGGCCCAGGTGCTTGACCACAACTTCCTGATTGCCCAGCACCTCGTCCACGTGGATCGCCACCCGCTGGGCCGCACTGCGCATGACCACCAGGGTGCGTGTGCGCCCTGCGGTTTCCTCGCTGCGCGGTGACTCCTGCAACAAGGCACCCGCCCAGAAATAAGGCACCGATTCGCCGCCGTAGACCACTTGGCCTTCCGTTTCGTACTGCGTGATGTCGGCCGGACTGACACGGCGAACCATCTCGACCAGACTGGCCGGCACACCCACCGAGAACTTGCCAACGCGCAGCATCACGACCTGGGTGACCGCCGTTGTCAGGGGCAGGACCAACGTGAACCGCGTTCCCTTTCCTGGTGTGGTCGAGGTCTCGATGCGCCCACCCATGGCCGTGATCTCCGAACGGACCACATCCATGCCAATGCCGCGTCCGGCCAGCTCCGAAACTTCGGCGGCCGTCGAAAAGCCTGGCCTGAAGATCAGCTGCGCAGCCTCTTCCGGCGACAAGGACGCGTCGGCCGCGAGCAAGCCCTGCGCAATCGCCTTGGCGCGGATGCGTTCGAGGTTCAGACCCGCTCCATCGTCGGAGAAGTCGATCACGACATCGTTGCCCTGCGTGTGCAGGCGCACATTGATGGTTCCTTGAGCCGGTTTGCCGTGAGCCTCGCGCTCGCCAGGCAACTCAATGCCATGCGCCACCGAATTGCGCAGCAGGTGCTCGAACGGGGGCGTCATGCGCTCAAGCACGCCGCGATCCATTTCGATGCCCCCGCCTTCGATGTCCAGCCGCACCTGCTTGCCTGCGTCCTTGGCGGCCTGACGAACCGCACCATAGAGGCGTTCGGAAATGGCCTCGAATTCCACCATGCGCGTGCGCAGCAGGTCACGCTGCAGTTCACGCGCCTGTCGCCCTTGCGAGATCAGGTCGTCTTCCGCGCTTTGGGTCAGGCGCTGCAAGGTGCGCTGCACCATGCCCAGATCGTTCATCGATTCGGCCATGATGCGGGTGAGTTCCTGTACCCGCGTGAATCGATCAAACTCCAGCGGATCGAAGCTGCTCGTGTGCTCCTTGGACAGCGACATGCGCGATTGCATCTGCGACTCGGCCTGCACCTCCAGGTCGCGCAACTGCTGACGCAGGCGATCGAGGTTGCCACCCAATTCGTTGATCGACCCTCGCATCTGACCCACTCGCGATTCAAGGCGCGAGCGGCTGATCAGCACCTCGCCCGCCTGCCCCAACAGGCGATCGAGCACCTGGGAACGCACACGCACCGAATGCGTGCTGGTCTGCTTGAGCGGCGCCAGCACGTGCGAAGGCGCCGCGACCAGGCGGCCTGACTGGGCCGCAGCCGCCGATCCTGCATCGGGCACTCCAACTGCGGCAGATGTCGCGGCGGGGGCAAGCTCTGGCTGGGCAGCTTGCGCGGCGGCGTCGGCGCCGCGCAGCGCGTCGAGTCCGGACTGCAGGTCATCCAGGTTGGCCAGCAGTGAGTCGAGTTCGGTCGATGGCAGATCGGCGCTGGCCGGAAGGTGCTCGATCTGGGACTCCATCCGGTGCGCCAATTCGCCCAGGCGCATCGCACCGGCCAGCCGGGCGCTGCCCTTGAGCGTGTGCAGGGCCCGCAACACGTCAAACCGCGCCGATTCGCGCTCGGGCCGCTCCGCCCATTGCCGCATGGCCGCCGACAGCCGCGGCAGCAGATCGATGGCCTCTTCTTCAAAAATGGGGAACAGCTCGGGATCGATCGAATCGACCTCGTCGATGTCCTCGGCCAAGGATTGCCCCGCCGCTGCACGGCCACTGGCCAGCAATCGAGCGGGCTCGGCAAGTCCAGCTCCGGCAGCCAACGGGAAGGCCTCAGACGCGATACCAGGGCTTTGGATGGCGTCGGGCAACAGCGTGACCGCCTCTGGCGCCAGCAACTCAGCGGGCTCGGGCAAAGGAAGGACCTCGGGCGCGACCACCGCCGAGGTAGCTGCGGGCTCCAGCAC
>CAYNWR010000069.1:0-4120 GCA_964400915.1 uncultured Burkholderiaceae bacterium | reverse complement strand
TCCAGCACGTCAGGCGGCGCCTGAACGTCATCGATGGCGGCCAGATCCTGCTCATCGGGCACAGGCGACACACTGGTGCTGACATCGTCGGCCAGCACGGCACGCAGGCCATCCAGCACAGCAGGTTCTGGCAACTTGAGAAAGCCGGCCGCAAACTGATGCAACAGGCGCCGAACGTCATCCGCGGCATCTACAAATGCCTGTGCATGCGCCGCACGACCTGGGACGACAAACTGCGCGTGCAGCAAGGATTGTTCGAGCAGGCGGGCCAATTCGGACAGCGCCGAGAAGCCCACCGTCGCCGAACTGCCCGCCAGCGAATGCGCCATCGCAACGATCGAATCTGGCAAGGGCCGGTGCAGCTCGAGTGCCCATTCGCTGGTTTCGACCTGCAATCGCCGGGACCATTCGTCCGCTTCGTTGAGGTAGACGTTGTACAGGGGGATCGAAATGCGCAGATCGCCGATGACCTTGACGTGGTCTTCGGTATCGCCGGCAGCGATGGCCGACACGTCGGCAGCCGGCAGGGTCTCGACCTGCGGCGCGGCAGCGGCAATGGAATCGGCCGCAATGCCGTCTGACAAAACTGGCAACGCTGCCTGGTCGGGCCCTTCAGCGCTTGGGAACGCATCCAGCGGCAACTCGATGGCCTCGATGGACTCGACCCCCATGGGCGCGAGGCCTGACGCAGACACACCCGCAACATCGGGCGCCGCAACAACGGCATCGGCGTGTTCTTCAGGCAACTCAAACGCAAAGGGTTCGACCTCCGGCGCGGCCGCAACCGCTGGCAAACCGGTGTTGATGACGGGCGAATCAGGCACTGCTTCGACGAGGTCGGACGCGGCGGGCGGCGCCGACGGGTTGCTGAAGTCGAGGTCCTCCAGCATGGGCTCGGCGGGCATTTCCAGAGCACCCAGCGCCGTGTCGAAGCTTGGCAAGTCAACGAAATTCGACGACATGCCGACCAGCGGATCGGGCACCGGCTCTGCCGGAGCCTCAGGCACCGGCGTGACCTGCAACGCCGGTTCGGCGTGCCCAGGCGCGGCTTCCATCAACGGTTGATTCAAGCCAACACCGGTATCAGGCCCAAGCGCACCGGTTTCGGGCTCTGCCGGCTCAGGCGCGGGCGCTGGCAGCACCTCTTCTGGCACAGGCGGCGCCTTCCCGATCTCCAATGCCAGGAACTCGCCGCGCAAGCGCAAGGCGTCGGCGCTGTGGCGGAATGGGGCGGCGCTCCAATGGGAGCCCTGCGACAAGGCCAAGTCTTCCACCCAGGCCGAAAACGCCTTCAAGGTGGCATCGGACAAGTCAAGCAAGGGCCGACCGGCCGGCTTTTGTTCGGCCAGCACCGCGTTGTGCAATTGCTCCATCGCCCAGGCAGCCTCGCCGAAGGCGTTCAGGCCCACCATGCGCGAACTGCCTTTGAGCGTGTGAAAGGCCCTGCGCAGTGCCGTCTGTTCATTCAGGTCGTTGGACTGCTGGCGCAACTGTGCAATCGACGCCAACCCGGCAGCAATCACCTCCCGGGCCTCTTCAAGAAAGACGTCCCGCAATTCGTCGTCTTCGATGCGGGCTTCTGAGGCCTGAGGAGCCGACGCCGCCATTGCTGCAGCGACCACAACCGACCCCATGGGCAGCGTCGGAATGGTGACAGGTGCGGACGTTTGCGGCGCCTGCGCTTGAGCGCCCGTCGGCGCGGCAGGTGTTTGCACCGCGGCAGGAGTCGGCGACGCCAGCACAGGCTCGGCAGGCTTGGGCGGTGGCAGGTTGACAGCAACCGGCGCGCTCAGCGGGGCCTGCCTTGCCTCGTCTTCAGGCACCGGCCCTTCGGACACCAGTGGCAACGGGGCGACCGGCGGCGCCTCACGCCCCATTAGGATCTTGAGTTCGTCGGCGGCCTCGTCATAGACAAAGAGCTTTTTCGCCAGCGCACGCTGGTAGCCCAGCATGTCCACCAGAAAACCCAAGGCGCCCAGGCTGTTGCCCAGACGCTCGAACACCCGAGTGCGCGTGGCCTCGTCACCCCCCTCGCCTGCCACGAAGCGGTCAACGTTGTCGCGCATGCGGATGACGGCGGTCGAGGCCTGGTCCAGTCCCAACACCGACAACACGCCGCGCATCTGCGACAGTTGCGCCGACACGCCCCCCAGGGGCGAGCGATCTGCCGGGTTTCTGAAATACTGGTCCAGCGACTTTTCGACACCACCGAGCGTGCCGCGCAATTCCTCGACCACGCTGCCCATCGTCTGGCGATCGCTGACGCGCCGATAAAGCTCCTCGATCCAGGGCTCCAATGGCTCGGATTCACCGCCGGCGCGCACACGATCCAGGCGCTCCGCGAGCCGATTGGCACGCGCCGCCTGCTGCGGATCGGAGGGGTCGAGGTCTTCGTAGATGGCCTGCAGATACAACACCGACGTGGCAACCTCCATGGCCAGCGATGCACCTGGCGCCTGAGCGGACCGGCTGGTGGTCTCCAGGGCCTGGGTGAGCGCGCGCGCGAGTTCGCGGCTCTCCGGCTGCAGCTTCATCATTGACTCGGTGACCAGGCTGAACTGATCTGCTGCTGGCTTGAGCTTCGAGATTTCGCCGCCGGCAAGCCCGGACCAGGTCTCGGCAGCCGCTGCAATGCGCTTGCGCGCCTGCGCCAAGGCAGCCGGATCGAATCGCCCATAGCGGGCGACCTCGTAATCGACTGAAGTCTGGTCGGTCAGGCCATAGGCTTCGCGTACGGCCGACAGGACGGGGGTGTCGGCGGGACGCGGCGGTGCGCTCTGGGCGCAATAGAAAAGCAGATCCTGCGCCAGGCGCTCATCGATGGACGGATCGCCCTTGGCCAACGTGGAGTACTGAAGCAACACGCGCGAGGCCATGCGCTTGGCATAGACATCCTGCGGCACCAGGCCATGGGCAACCGCTTCAAAGAATGCAGCCGCAATCTTCCAGTAGGCGCCCGTCTTGCTGCGCGGGGCACCCGCCGCCAAACCCAGGCAAACCCCGCACAAATCGCGACTGGCTGCACGATCTGCTGTCTTCACGACACGCAGCACCGCCTGATCGAGAAGGCCACGCACCGTCGGACTTGGTGTGAGGCCCTGAGGCGGCAAGCCGATGCGGGCGTCAAGCCAGCGCCAGGGTTGCATCCACAAGTCAGCCGGATGCACACGTGCCGCCCCGGTCAAGGCCAGCACATCCCGATGCTGGGGAAACAGGCCGACCGACGCCACGGTCTTTCCTGCCAGCAGCGAATCGAGAAATTCGCTCAAGGCAAAACTGGCTCGCTCGATTTTGGCGACGGCATCGTCCGAACACTGCTCGGGCTTCTGCACAAAGGCCGCAACCGCGTTTTCCATTGCCTGGAGCATGGCGCTTGCCGGTTTGATGCCCACCATCTCGAGGGCGCCGGCTGCCTGGTGGAGTTGCTGGCGCGCCAAGCGCAAGGGCGCGACATCCAGGGTGGCCACCTCATCCCCGAGGGCCATTTCCGCCTCACGCGTGAAGCGGCGCAGGGATTTCACCGCGCCATCAAGCGACTTGCGGATCTCTTCAATGACCCAGGCCAGTGGGCCAAGATCGTTGTCGCCGCCGTCCGAGCGGATGTCCTGGGCGGTATCGAGTGTCTGCATGCTGGACTCGCCGACCAACACCTTCAACCGATCTTGAACCGAGCCACCGACTGGCGCAGTTCCTCAGCCATCCGCGACAGCTCGCGAACTTGCTGTGCCGTGGCGCGTGTTCCCTCACCCGTTTGCTCGGTCACCGCAAAAATGTGCTGGATGTTTCCGGCGACGTTGTTCGCAAGCTCGGCTTCACGCGAGGTCGAAGACGAGATCTGCGTGATCAGGTCAGCAAGCCGGCGCGAGACCTGATCGATTTCGCTCAGTGCCGTGCCGGCACGATCCGAAAGCCGTGCCCCTTCGACCACACCCTGGGTGGAGCGCTCCATGGCGGCAACGGCGTCCTGGGTATCGGTCTGAATGGTCTTGACCAGCGCGGCAATCTGGCGAGTCGCGTCGGCCGACCGCTCGGCCAATCGCTGGACCTCCTCAGCAACCACCGAGAAGCCCCGGCCGGCCTCGCCTGCGCTGGCCGCCTGGATGGCCGCGTTGAGCGCCAG
>CAYNWR010000068.1:4505-10318 GCA_964400915.1 uncultured Burkholderiaceae bacterium | reverse complement strand
GCATCATGGACGGCAGTGGCAAGCCCGAATACGGCAAGGCCGTTGACATGCTGACCACGGCCGCGATCAAGGAAATGATCATCCCGTCCTTGCTGCCCGTGGTGGTCCCCATCGTGGTGGGCCTGGTGCTCGGTCCCAAGGCGCTGGGCGGTTTGCTCATGGGTACCATCGTCACCGGCTTGTTCGTTGCCATCTCCATGTGCACGGGCGGTGGCGCCTGGGACAATGCGAAGAAGTACATTGAGGATGGCAACCATGGCGGCAAGGGCAGCGAGGCCCACAAGGCTGCGGTCACCGGTGACACGGTGGGCGATCCCTACAAGGACACCGCCGGCCCCGCGGTCAACCCGTTGATCAAGATCATCAACATCGTGGCACTGCTGATCGTGCCGCTGATGGTCAAGGTGACGGGCGGCTGACCGAACAGCCGGCCCTCCCCAACAAAAGAGCCCGCAGCTTGCGGGCTCTTTTTTTTGGCTTGCGCCGATTTCGACGTGCTTTCAATTGTCAGAAAGTCGCCCAATCCGCATCATCCGTCCCGGTGCGCGAGCGCGCTGAGCTGGCGGTCGCCACGCCCCTGCTCTGGTCGCCGTGGCCAACCCCAGTCGACCGGGCATTGTGCTGGAAGGTGGGTCGAACGACATTGGCCGCACGGTTGGGACCGCGTCGCTCCGTACCCGACCAGACGCCGGCACCCTGGGGGGGCGTGCCTGGTTTCACCGTGGCAATTCGGGGCGTTTCGCGTTCCGGCATCGACACGGTGCTGATTTGCTGTTTGTCCCAAGCAGAGACTGGCAGGTTCCCGTCCGACGCAAAGCCCAGTCGGCTGTTTGAATCGATCGCGAAGAACGCAACCGCATCCAGCAATTCCTGGGCTTGCTTGTTCAGGCTTGATGCAGCGGCAGCGCTTTCCTCGACCAGCGCGGCATTTTGCTGAGTGGCTTGATCCAGCCTGGACACGGCTTCATTGATTTCGGCGACACCGCGACTTTGTTCGGAACTCGTCCCGGAAATTTCGCCCATCAAGGTCTTGACCTGA
Organism: uncultured Burkholderiaceae bacterium; assembly: GCA_964400915.1. GTDB lineage: Bacteria > Pseudomonadota > Gammaproteobacteria > Burkholderiales > Burkholderiaceae_C > CAYNWR01. The sequence continues at coordinate 9,279 of CAYNWR010000068.1, read as the reverse complement.
TCGATGGCGACAACGACCTCGCCCATCGTTTGCCCTGCACGGTCTGCCAGCACGGTCCCCATTTCCACCCGCTCGGTGCTGGCGACAATCAGGTCCTTGATCTCCTTTGCTGCGGCTGCCGAACGTTGTGCCAGATTGCGCACTTCGCTGGCCACCACCGAAAAGCCCTTGCCTTGATCTCCGGCACGGGCCGCTTCAACCGCAGCATTGAGCGCCAGGATGTTGGTCTGGAATGCGATTCCGTCCACGACGCTGGTGATCTCGGCGATGCGCTTGGAGCTTTCCGTGATTGCCTTCATGGTCTCGACCACTTGGGTGACGACTTGCCCGCCTTCGCATGCAACGGCACTGGCCTTTTGTGCCAGTTTGTCGGCCTGAGCGGTGTTGTCTGCCGTCAACTGCAAAGTGGAAGCCAACTGCTCCATCGATGCTGCGGTCTGCTGCAAGGCTGCGGCCTGCTGTTCGGTGCGCGAAGACAAATCGTTGTTGCCGGCCGCAATCTCGCCGCTGGCCGACGCCACGCCTTCAGCACCCCCGCGCACGTTTTGAACCACGCTTCGAAGCGCCAGAACCATGCGCGACATGGAGGCCATCACGCTGGACCTGTCGCCCTCACGCGTGGCCACCGTGTTGTGCAAGTGCCCGCCAGCGATGTCATCCGCGACTGCTTTGACGGCGTCGGGTTCTGCGCCCAGGGCATTTGTCAGTTGGCGCGTGATACGCCAACCTGCTATTGCCGCAATAACCAGTGCCAGGGCGATCAGTGAGCAGGTCGTGACGATGACGGTTCGAAACCGATTCGACTCAATTTCGTACGCTTCTTTGGCAACACGGATCTGCAGATCCAGCAAGTCCTTCAGGCCAACACTCAAGGGATTGAAGCTGGACGCAAGGTGGGTGCGCTCCAGTTGTCGGGCATTGTCAATGTCTGCGCTGTTCAGCGCCGAAAGAATGGGCTGAAGCGCCGCAGTTTCATAGGATTTCTCCTGCTCCACATACCGGTCCACAAGTGCTTTTTCGTCAGGCGTCAGATAGGTCGCCACATACTCCGACCAGATCTTGGTGATTTCAGTGCGGGTGCGGTCAATGTTCGCCAATTGATTCGCCACATTGGCAGGCGCTGGATCGCCCAAGGCGCGCATGATGGCCTGTTGATTGGTCAGGTGTCGCGCCTGGATGTCAGCAAGTTGCTTGGCTGGCACCAGGCGGTCGGCATAGACGGTTTCCAGGGTTTGATTGGCTGCGAACAAAGCTGCCACGCTGAGGGCACCGACGCTGGCCACAAGGGCGCACAGCACGCCAACCAAGACGTACAACCGGGTCGAAATCTTGGTGATTCGTTTTGAAGACGATTTCATGGGGTTCTTTCTTTGTTTGTTCAATGAACCGAGGCGATTGATTCACCCAAGGCGCCTTCCACCAGCGATCCGAGCTGCAGCAAGGTCACCGTCCGGTTGTCCAGTTCGACCACACCACCCAGCCATTGCGCCTCGGGCCGGTCGTTCAGGGTTGGCATGGGTTGGACCTTGGAGCGGGCCACCTCGACAACGTCGCTGACACTGTCAACGACCAGTCCGAAAGCCCGACCTTCCCATTGAAGGACCACCGTGACGGTCAATTCCGAGAACCGGGCTTCGCCGATTCCGAGTACCGTGCGCAGATCGATGACGGGAATGACCTGTCCGCGCAGATTCAAGACACCCAACAAGGCATTGGACGCACCCGGCAACTTCAGGGGTGCTTCGTACCGTCGAATTTCCTGCACACTCAGAACCGGCAAGGCATAGTTCTGGTCCGACGCACGAAATGTCAACAGATCGTGCCGCGCGCGGTGGAGTTCCTGGTCCTGATGGCCACTGACGGGCACCGGTTCTGCGGAAGTGTTCATTTGCTGTCCTTCTGGGATGGGATCGGTTTCAAGCACCGACAGCAAAATGATAACACTGATTTCGATAAAAATGATATCTCGATTGATTTAATCGGAATTATTGGTTTCGATCGCTGGCCGGCCATTGCTCAGGTGGCGGCAGATAGAGTCACGCAGTCCCGCCCACGCCTGCGCTGCGAGTTCCCGAACCGGCCCGCCATCGCTTGTCAATTGCTCAAGTCGCCCGGCTGTTTCACCGCCTTGATCGTCGCCCAGCATCGGCAGCACGGTCTTGAGGCTGTGCGCCAGACGCAGCAGGTCGCCCCAGTCGCCACGCGCCAGGCTGGAATCGCCGCGCGGCAAGTCCAGGGACAGTTGATCGATCGCTGTTGCTCGAAATGCATGGAACAACGCGACGTTTCCAGCGAAATGGCGGTCGGCACACCGTTGATCATCCAAGGCGCCCGACGTTCCAGGGGGTGTCGCATCGGTGCCCGGGCCCAAGCCGCGGGGCATTGCACCTCGTGAGGCCTGCACCGCGTCCCGCAACTCGCTGACGGATACAGGCTTGTGCAACACACGAAGGATGTCCAGGTCGACCGCTCGCTGCCGGTGCTCGCTGGCAATGCCAGCGCTGAACAGGATCACCGGAACCGTGACCGGCGTGGGGCCAGCAAATAGCCCTTGGCGCAGTTGCCCGATGAAATCCAGCCCGAACCCATCGGGAAGCATCTGATCACAAATGATCAGGTCGAATGTCTGTTCCCCAAGCGCCTGTGCAGCTTTGGCCAGTGTGGCTGCGTTGATGAGGGGCTGCGCATGGTCCTCAAGTGCCATGTCAACAAAACGCGCAATGAAAGCGTCGTCGTCAACCAGCAGGATGCGGCTTCGAGGCGTTGCCACAGCCAGTTCAGCGTTGGACCGGATTCTGCAGGGCTTGCCGCAGCCGGTCTGGCAAGTCGGCGACCAGGCGCGACTTGTGCACCACAGGCACGCCCTCCAGCGCAAATTGGTAAGGAACCAGCGCCTTTTCGTCCAGGGACGTGACGACCACCAAACGGCTGGCTGCAAATTGGGAATGCCCCCGCAAGCCAGTGATCAGGGTCGCACCATCGATACCGGGAAGCAGAATATCCACCAGCAGGACATCGGGCTGAAGTTGTCCCGCCATGGCCAGACCCACGATGCCGTCATCTGCAAAGACGCAGTCGACCCCGGGGAACTCCGATTTGAGCAACAAGCCAATCAGGTTCTGATAGTGTTTGGAATCCTCGATCACCAGAACCTGCGCGCGTCGCGGGGCGTTGGCCAGGCGGCGTGGATCGGCAGGTGCCCGCGCGACTTCGCTTGACAGGGCTCCAGAACTCTCCCTGGCCACCACCGAACCAGGACTCGTTGCGACCGCTTGACGCGTTTCGAACGCGACATCGGCAGCACCGGCACCCGTGACGCGGCCACGCTGGGTCATCCAGCGCTCAACCGACGTCTTCGTGATGCGCCGGTGGCCGCCCGGGGTGCGCCAGGCATCGAGTTCGCCACGATCCACCATCAACTGGATGGATCGGACCGCCATGCCCAATTGGCGCGCAACCTCCAACGTGCTCAGTGTGTCAGCCGCCGGGTTCAGATCTGTCTGCATGGCGACATTGTGCACCGACAAAACAGCCGTCAGTTGTGTTTATATGATAATTATGATATTATCACTTTTACCAACACATCCTCACGAACCATGACCGCCTGCCTCACACTGCCCCTTGGCTCCAGAACCGACTGGCCACAGGATGAAGCCCCCGCCCAAAAAACGACCCGATTTGACGCTGCTGCCAATGCCCAGATGGAACGCATGCTGGCCGATTTCGGGAGGGTCTATCGCGAACGAAATGCCCTGCTCAAGGAGGTGATCGAGGCGCACCACGACGCCTTGCTGCGCCTGACCATGGCAGCTGAGTACCGCGACGACGATACGGCCATTCACATCGTCCGGATCGGGTATCTGGCAGAGGCGTTGGCCTTGACCCTCGGTGCCGACAAGGCATGGGCCACGATGCTGCGCAAGGCCGCGCCGATGCACGACATTGGAAAGATCGGCACGCCCGACCATGTTCTGAAGAAGCGCGGCCGGCTCGATGTCGCCGAGCGCGAAATCATGAATCAGCACCCCGAAATCGGCGCTTCCATGTTGGGTCGCTCGCGCATTCCCTTGTTTCAGATGGCGGCAGAAGTTGCACTCACGCACCACGAAAAATACGATGGGAGCGGCTACCCCTTTGGCCACTCGGGCGACGGCATCCCACTATCGGGTCGGATCGTTGCCGTCGTCGATTTCTTCGATGCCCTGACGATGGATCGGTGTTATCGAAAGGCCCTGCCGGACGATCAGGTGCGTGTGATGGTGGAAACCGAGCGCGGGCGCAGTTTTGACCCGGTGGTGGTGGACGCCTTTCTGGCCCATTGGGATCGATTCACGACCTTGCGCAACATCGTCACCGATACCGCCCCCGGTTTCTCGGATCTGGTGCAGGACACGTCGCTTCCGTCCAACCCCTTTTCAGGAGCTGATCAATGAAAAATGCGCTCACCTTCAACTGGTTTCTGCCCTGGGTGCGCTCCTTTGCGCTGATCGCAGCTTTGGCTGCGGCAGTAGCCACCCCCAGCGTGTGGGCCGGTGCCACACTGGACCGCGTGGCCCGCGACCGGGTCGTGCGTGTCTGCATCTGGCCTGACTACTATGGCGTGACCTACCGCAACCCACGCAATCAGCAACTGACAGGGATCGACATCGACTTGTCACGGGCCTTTGCCGAAGACCTCAAGGCACAGATTCAGCATGTCGACTCGTCGTTTGCCACCTTGATCGACGATGTCCACGCTGGTCGCTGCGACGTGGCCATGTTTGCGGTCGGCATG
>CAYNWR010000068.1:0-4405 GCA_964400915.1 uncultured Burkholderiaceae bacterium | reverse complement strand
GATCGACGATGTCCACGCTGGTCGCTGCGACGTGGCCATGTTTGCGGTCGGCATGCTGCCGCAGCGCATGGCGCAGTTGCGCTTCACACGACCCTATTTGCGCAGCGATATCTACGGTGTCACCACCAAGTCCAGCAGGACCGTGCGCCAATGGTCGGACATCGACAAGCCTGGAACGCTGGTGGGCGTGCAGGCTGGCACGTTCATGGAACCGGTCATGGCCGGTGCATTGAAACAGGCGCGCCTGGTGGTCATCAAGCCACCTGCGACACGTGAGCGCGAGCTCGAGGCCGGCCGCATCGACGTGTTCATGACGGACTATCCCTACAGCCGACGCCTGCTCGACAACGCCGACTGGGCCGAACTCATATCGCCGCCCGCGCCATTTCACGTGCTTCCCTACGCCTACGCCGTCAAGCCCGGTGACGACGAATGGCTGGCGACGGTCGACGCCTTTGTGCAGCGGATCCAGCAGGATGGACGCCTGCAATCCGCAGCCAAGCGCCATGGCCTGTCGGCCATCGTCGCGCCCTAGACCCAGCCGTCGCGCGTCATGGCAATCAAGCGCACATCGGCACCGTCCACGCCGAGCGTCCCGCGATTTCTGGAGCGCCGGGCGGTGCAGGCGCCCGCCCGCCCGATCTGGAGTTCTCCGCCGACCCTTGTCATGTCCTCCGGGCTTGCCGTCATGGTCCTCATGATCCTGCTGGGCCTGGCCCATTTCTACAATGAACGCCAACGCGCGATTCAGGATCAGCTCGATCGCAACACCTTGTTTGCTCGGGTCATGGACGACCAGATCACGCAGGGACTCGCAACGAATGCGATCCTGCTCGACAGTGTTGCCAACCGGTTGGCGATGTCCCCATCGGCCGCACCCCACACCCCGCAAGACCTGAGGTACATCCTGCCGTCTGCTCCGCCCATGTTGCGGTCCCTGACGGTCGTGGATCGGACGGGCCGGGTGGTGGCCTCAACCGACACCAATGAATTTGGGACGACGATTGCGCTGGACCGACTGGGCCTCAAGACCTGGCCGCGTCGGGACTGGATCGGCATCAACCTTCCCGTGCGCAACCTCGCCGAACTTGCTGCAGGAACACCGGATAAGGGTCGCGCGGCCGGCGTAGGAGCCATACCACTGGCTCGACCGCTGAACCTGCAGGGTGGCGAGCACCTGGCGATCCTGCTCATCAATCCTCAGGCCATCGAAAACACCATGCGCCTGGCGCTCGGCCACTCGGGAGCACACGCCACCCTCACGCGCTACGACGCCGACCCCCTTGCAACGACCCATCCAAGCGATCTGTTGAGCTTTGACGCGCAATCACACGCCATCTTTTCGCAGTGGCTTCCGGCCAAGGAACACGGGTCGATGGTGACCCAGGGCCTTGACGGCGAGCAGCAGGCCACCGCGTTTCGCGTCTCGCGGTCACACCCACTGGTGATCATTGTCGAGCGTCCCTTGCGCGATGTCATCGCCGAATGGCTGATCGAGTCCCGCCTGCGCATCGCGTTGGCCACGATCGCTGTCGTGGTGGTGGGTCTGCTGACCGCACTGGCCTTCCACAGCACCCGACTGCGCGAGCGGGCCCGCGAACGCCTGGTGCACCAACTGGCATTCATGGAACGCCTGCTGGAAATCAGCCCGCTGCCCACCGCCATGCTCGACACCCTGGGCTGTTACCGGCATGTCAATCGAGCCTGGGAGCTGTTCACGGGTCGCAAGGCGGCTGAAGTCCTCGGGACCACCGCTCGCAGCTACCAGCCCTCCGATCAGGCGGTGATTCATGACCAGGTGGACCGCGAACTTCTGGCTGGCGGTCAGGCCACCCGCTACCAGGCGCGCATGGCGCGTCACGATGGCCAGATGCGCGACCTGGTCGTCAACAAGGTCAGCGTTCCAGGCGAATCTGGCCGCCCGCAAGGCATCCTGGTGACGTTTTCCGACGTGACCGAATTGCGCGACTCGGAGCGCGCGATCCGCGAAGCGCGGGACGCGGCCGAGGAAGCGGCCCGTGCCAAAGGCGAATTCATCGCCAACATCAGCCACGAGCTGCGGACCCCGTTGCAGTCGATCATCGGCTTTTCGGAGTTGGGTTCCCTGCGGGCCTCTCGAGACGAACGCGTTGCCAGCATGTTCTCCGACATCCACGCCTCTGGCCGGCGCATGCTGGCTCTGGTCAACGACCTGCTGGACGTGGCCAAGATCGAAAGTTCCATCGGCACCATCCATCTCGAATCGACCGACCTGCGTCCACTGGTCCGGGAGGTCGGTCGCGAATTGACGCCGTTGTTGACGGCCAAGCGCCAGCGCCTGGAACTGGAGCTTGGTGAACACGCCCTTCTGGCTCGGGTCGACCCCCTGCGCATCCAGCAAGTGTTGCGCAACGTGCTGGCCAATGCCCTCAAATTTGCACCGCCCGAAACCTCGATCGACCTTCATGCCAGTATTCGCCGCGACGGTGGGGTCCGCCTGAGTGTTCGCGATCATGGGCCGGGCATTCCCCCCTCGGAAGTCGACGCCATTTTTGATGCGTTTGTGCAGTCCAGCCGAACCAAGGACGGCTCAGGCGGTACCGGGCTGGGCCTGTCCATCTGCCGCAAGATCGTCGAAGCGCACGGTGGCTCCATCCGCGCCGAGAACGCCACCGACGGTGGTGCCCGCTTCATGATTGACCTTCCCTCGCGTGGTGCGGCGACAACCATTCCCGGATTGTTGCCGGGCACTTGACAAAAATAATAATACTGATATATTTGAGCCTACTGATAACTCATGAGGCTATCGTGCACGCCACATTACTTGAATTGTTTGAAGCCGCAAGACCTGGTCTGATCTGGGTGACCCGGGAAGGCACCATCCGCTACAGCAACCGCGATGCCCAACAAAGAACGGGACTCATGGTCGGCAAGAAGCTCTATGACCCGGACCTGGCCCGCACGGTGGAATCCGCGATTGCCAGCCGTCAAGCCCAACAGGTCGGCGCCATTGCAGGGCGCCCTCAGGTGCCGGGCGAGGTCAGCTCAAGCCTGCAGTGCCGCGTGATCCCAGGCCTGTCCAAGGACGACGCCCTCGTCTTCATCGAGCCGGCTGAAACGACAAAAGACGAGACCTCGTTCGACAACCTGATGCACGTGATCCGCCACGACCTGAGCGCTCCCCTGAAGCAGGCACGGGCCGCCCTCACGGCATCGATGGCCGATCACGAGGAAGAGGCGCAGGCCGTCGCCTTGACCGCCCCCATTGACGATTTGCTCAAGACCCTGGACAAGCTGGTCGATCTGGCCCAGCTGTGGGGTTCAAGCGCCCTGCTGGCCAGCGATCGCATCGAACCGCGTCAACTGATTCAGGACGTTTGGTCCGACGTGGCCGATTCAGCCACCCAACGCAACATTCGCGTTCGTTTGCGCAGCAATGTCCAGTCGGACGACATGGCGACGATCTATGGCAGTCGGGTGTGGCTGCGCCGCGTGTTTGTCGAGTGCCTGGACTCAGCCTTGCGCCACAGCCGCCCGGGAACGACGATCGAAATCGAACATGTGCAGATGGGTCCGCGCGTCGTGATCCGCTTTCACGACTGCGGTGTGTTTGCGCCACGTGAAGGCGGCGCCTCCGAGCTTGAGTCTGGCCCGAGCAAGCCTCGCGACCAAGCGCCGCTGCCGGCGCGCGATCTGATCGGCTTCAAATTGTGCCAGCACATCGTCGAACTGCACGGCGGCCAGTTGCGCGAGGAATCCGAAGACGGCGAGCGCGATTTCCTGGTCGATCTGCCCACCGGCGCACCCCACAGCGCCGAAAACCTGGCCTTGGACGCCGCTCAGATGCAACGCTATGCACAGGATCTCGCTCAACTGATTGCGCGCTCCAGAACCGCGCGACCGGCTGCGGCAACACCCTGACCACCCAAGACAAACCCATCCATTTCAAGGAAATCACCATGAAACGCGTGCTGATCGTTGAAGACCAGGCGGACATCCGCAAACTCATTCGCATGACGCTGGAATTCGACAACTACGAAATCCATGAGGCCAGCGAAGGTGCCGGCGGTCTTCGGGCCGCCCATGCCTTGCGCCCGGACATCGTCCTGCTCGACGTCATGATGCCCGGCGAGCTCGACGGCCTGCAGGTGTGCAAGGCCATCAAATCCGATGCCGCCCTGGCGTCAACCCGGGTCGTCCTGCTCACGGCGAGGGGACAGGCCCGCGATCGCGAACAAGGTGCGCAAGCGGGTGCCGACGAGTACCTCGTCAAGCCCTTCAGCCCGTTGCAGCTGATCGACACCATCGAAAAGCTGCTCAGCACAACCGCCTGACGGGTGCGCATCAACGGACCGGTGCCGAACGTGGATCTGCCACCTCAATTCATGCAATCGGTCCTCAATGCCGTGCCGGACGCCGTCATCGG
>CAYNWR010000067.1:0-10476 GCA_964400915.1 uncultured Burkholderiaceae bacterium | reverse complement strand
TGCTGGGCCCCAATCCCCAGGAGCGTTATCGCATGCTGCGCCGTCGCATTGCACTGGAGGCTGGCGCGCCTGCGTGAACGCTGGTCCGGGCTTGCTGCGGTGGCGACCGGGCGCCTGATCTCAGGTTCGCGCCGTGCCAACCCACAATGACTTCAAGCCGCGCAAATTGATCATCGGTCGCCACTCGGGCGCAGCCTTAGGGTCGGCCAGCGTCAGCGATGGCCATCGGGCCAGGATCTGTTCGAAGGCGATCTGGGCTTCCAGCATCGCCAGGGGCGCACCCACGCAGTAGTGAACGCCACCGCCAAAGGCAATCTGGGGATTATTCTGGCGGCATACGTCAAAACGCTGGGGGTCGGCAAACACGGATGGGTCTTGGTGGGCCGCGCCAATCATGCAGTACAGCACTTCTCCGGCAGGTATCTGGAGCTCGCCAATCTGCCAGGGCGCCAAGGTTGTTCGGGCCACCATATTGACAGGGCTGTCCCAGCGCAGCATCTCACTGATGGCTGTTGCCAGATGCTCGGGTTGGTCGCGCAGCTGTGCCCAATGCTGGGGATGCTGGAGCAAGGCGAGCAAACCATTGCCCAGCAGGTTGGTGGTGGTCTCGTGACCCGCGATGAACAGCAGGATCAGGTTGGCCAGCAATTCGTCGTCGTCGAGGCCGGCATCGTCGTTTTGCGCGGCGATCATCAAGTCCAGCACGGAGTTGCCAGGCCGGGCACGACGCCTCTTGACCTGCGTGCGCAGGAAATCGGTCAAGGCGCAGACTGCCTGGGCGCCGGCGGCACGCTCGGCGCGGGTGGCCAGCGGTTCCACCACGCTGGCCGCGGCGTCCGACCATGCCTTGGTTTGCTCAAAGTCGCCCGCTTCAATGCCCAGCATGTCGCAGATCACGCGGATGGGAAGCACCTGCGCCAGAGAACTCATGAAATCGAAAGCCTGGTCATCCGCGATGGCGTCCATTAGGCTGCGGCAGGATCGCTCAATGCCCTCGCGCAGCAGTCGAATGGCCGATGGCTTGAAGGCGGTCCCGACCACCCGGCGAAGGCGCGTGTGGGTGGGGGCGTCGTTGAATAACATGAAACGTTCGGCCGCGTGTTCAAGCGCGGAGCCAGCGCCAAATGGTCGCAGTTCGGCGTAGCGGCTGCTGCGTCGGGGATCGCGGCTGAGGTGGGCGCTTTGCATGGCCGCGCGGCAGTCCGCGTGATCCAGCAGCAGCCACAGCCCCTGGACATCCCGATGCACTCGCGCCCGAGTTTGCAGCGCTCGAGCGTGACGACGCGGGTCGCTCAACCACAGGGGGTCGCGAAGATCCACGGGCTCAGTGCTCAGGGTGGGGCGGCAGGCCGGCGAGGCCGATCTTTCATCAGGGCATGGGAGCCCGCTTTCGATGGCGACGGTTTGAAGCATGGGGACAAACTGGGAAAGAACGAGAGAGGTCCGCATCCTCCCGCTTGCCCTGGCGTTCGGTCAGTCGGCGAACTACGGTAGCCCGGGGTGTCTGCCAGGCCTTGACTACGGTAGGGAGCACTGCGCTCAGAGGCCGGACGCCAACAGGCCGGCTCGCACGGCCCGGTGCACGGCCTCGCTGCGATTGCGAGCCCCCAAGGCCCGAATCGCCCCGGCCACGTGCATCTCGACCGTGCGTGGGCTCAGTCCGAGACGACGCGCAATCTCCTTATCGCCAAGGCCTTTTGCGACTCCTTCGAGCACTTCCATCTGGCGCGCCGTCAGGTTAGGCCGGCGTGCCTGGGGCGGGCCCTCGACGTCGGTCAGGAATTGACGCATTTCGCGGCGGATGACAGGCCAGCCCGGATCGGTGGACAGGGGCAGGTGGTTGCGGCCGGGGGCGAGCACCCAACGGGCGCCGGGGACGAGCGTGGCCACCAACTCGCCCTCGCGCGGCAGGATCATCGAGTCGCCGCTCACGTGCATGACCAGGGCTGGGCAGCGCACCAACGGGGCGTCCACCCGCGCATCCAGTTCGTAGAAGGCGCGCATGCAGCGCGCAGCCATCGCCCCGCTGACGCTGTGGCGCTGGATGTCGTCGTAGGCCGTCAGCACATCGGCGGGTGCGTCCGGCAGCAAGCGCGAGGAAAACAGCTGCCGGAACGGCGTCGCATCGTGTCCCCAGCCCAGTTCCGCGATGCGGATCATCTCGGTGAACACCGCTTGCGTCTTGATCGACAGGCCCTGGTGGTACACCCCCCGCACGAAACTGGCATAGAGGATCAGGCCACGCACACGCTGTGGATGAAGGACGGCGTAGCGGATGGCGATGGCGGCGCCCTGCGAGATACCCAGCAACACAAAAGACGCCTCACCGCTGGCATCGGCAACCGCCTCCAGGTCGCGCACCCAGGCGTCCAGCGATACGTCGTTCACCTCCCGATCGGAAAGCCCACAACCACGGGCGTCGTACCAAAGCAGCCGATGATCTGCGCTGAGCTCGTCAACCCAATGGCGTGAGGCGCGCAACTGTGAATCGGCTTGCACGTTGCCCAGCCAGTTGGCCGCCTTGATGATCAGGGGTCCCTGGCCCACACTGCGCGTGGCCAAACGCACACCATCCGATGTGGTGCAAAAGCGCAGGCCGCTGGCATCACCCTGCGATGACGATCCAATTGGGGCTGGCGGGGGGGCGGGCATGACCTCATTGTCGCCGCGAGCCCGGGCTTTGGGCACCCGAACTCGCGTCACAATCGCGGCATGAAATCGCCCCACGTCGAAAGCGCCGTTGCGCTCGCCGAGCGCATCCCCAAGGCCGAACTGCATGTGCACATCGAGGGCACGCTCGAGCCCGAACTGATCTTCGCGTTGGCCAGCCGCAATGGCATCCGCCTTCCCTATGCGTCGGTGGATGCCCTTCGTGCAGCGTATGCGTTCACCGACCTGCAAAGCTTCCTGGACATCTACTACGCGGGTGCTTCGGTCCTGCAGACGGCGCAGGACTTTCACGACATGGCCTGGGCCTATCTCGAACGCGCCGCCGCCGACCACGTGGGGCTCGCCGAGATATTTTTCGATCCGCAGACCCACACCGAGCGCGGCGTGGCCATGGCCACCGTGATCGACGGTCTGTATGGCGCCTGCGAACGCGCGAGGCGCGATCTGGCGCTTCACGCCGATCTGATCCTGTGCTTTCTGCGCCACCTCAGCGAGGCGGACGCGTTCGCCACACTCGAGCAGGCCCTGCCACATCGCGCCCGCTTCATCGGCGTGGGCCTCGATTCCAGCGAGGTGGGTCATCCGCCGTCGAAGTTCCAGCGCGTATTTGCCCGCTGCCGCGAACTGGGATTTCGGCTGGTGGCCCATGCCGGCGAGGAGGGACCGCCGGCCTATATCCACGAGGCGCTGGACCTGCTGCAGGTGCAGCGCATCGATCATGGGGTGCGCTGCCTGGAGGACCCCGACCTGGTGGCGCGCCTCGCACGCCAACGCGTGCCGCTCACCGTGTGCCCCTTGTCCAATCTCAAGCTGTGCGGCGTGCGCGATCTGGCCGAACACCCGCTCAAGCGCCTGCTGGACGCGGGGCTGTGCGCCACGGTCAACTCGGACGATCCGGCCTACTTCGGCGGGTACATCAATGCCAATTTTGTGCAGACCGTTCGGGCGCTGGGTCTGACGCGCGCCGAGGTGGCAACGCTGGCACGCAACAGCTTTGAGGCCAGCTTTGTCGATCCCCCACGGCGCGATGCCTGGCTGGCTCAGGTGGATGCCTGCGTGAAGGCCATGCCGTGAGCGCCGCACAACCAATGCGCCGTTGGCTGCGGCGCGGTCTTTGGATTCTGTTGGCGGCGGCTGGACTGCTGGTTCTGGCGCTCGCCGCCTACGCCTGGCGGGCATTGCCCCGACTGGATGGCCAATGGCAGGTCGGCGGCCTGGCAGCGCCGGTGCAGGTGCGGCGCGACGCGTCGGATGTCACCCACATTCACGCAGACAGTGTCCGGGATGCCTACTTCACGATCGGATACGTGCACGCGCAGGAGCGTGGCTGGCAACTGGAGTTCAACCGCCGCGTGATGCGTGGGCAACTCAGTGAGGTGTTTGGCGAATCAACCCTGGACACCGATCGGCTGCTGCGTACCCTCGGGATCATCCAGGCGGCCGAACGCCAATGGGAGCGGGTTCCCGAGGCCGAGCGGGCCCTGCTCGAGGCCTATGCCCAGGGCATCAACCAGTTCTTTGCCACGGCTGGGCAGGCCTTGCCGCCGGAATTCCACATCCTCGGTGTCCGCCCGGGCGTCTGGACGCCGCAGGACAGCATGGGGTGGGCCTTGATGATGGCACTGGACCTTGGGGGCAATTGGGGCAGCGAGTTCGCCCGGCTGTCGATCCTGCAGCGTGTGGGCACGGCCGCCTTGTGGCAGGTGATGCCGCCCTATCCGGGCGAAGCACCCGCCACGCCGGTGGATCTGGCCGCACGCTACCAGGAGTGGGGCGTCTTTCGCGCGACCGGCTCGGGTACTACTAAAAAGGTAGCAAACGACGTCCAGACCACGCTCGCTAAGGCCCGATCTGGTTCTGATTGGCGGGAAAGCGCGGCCCAGGGAGCCATCGATTGGGTTGCGCAATTGGGCGAGGTCGATGGCAAGGGATCGAACAACTGGGTGGTGGCCGGCACCCGCACCAAGAGCGGCAAGCCCTTGCTGGCCAACGATCCGCATCTGGCGCTGGGCGCCCCTGCGATCTGGTACTTTGCCCGCCTGAGCGCGCCACCGGCGCCGGGCAATCCTGGCGGGCGTGGCCTGGACGTCATCGGCGCGACGCTGCCCGGCCTGCCCACGGTCGTGCTGGGTCGCACGGCGGGTGTCGCCTGGGGGTTCACCAACACCGGGCCCGATGTGCAGGACCTGTACCTGGAGCGCATCAACCCGGACAACCCGCGCGAGTACCGCACGCCGCAGGGCTGGGCACCGTTCGAGCTGCGCGAGGAGCGCATTGCCGTCAAAGGCAAGCCCGAGGTCGTGCATGTGGTGCGTCACACGCGCCACGGCCCCGTGCTCAGCGATGCCCAGACATTCCATGCCGACGTGATCGACACCCGCCGGTACGTGCTCTCCCTGCGCTGGACCGCGCTCGATGAAGGCAACACCACGGTGAGCGCGGGGTACCGCGGCAACTTTGCGCAGACCGTGCCGGAACTGCTGTCGGCCTACGCCGACTACCACTCGCCGATGCAGAACCTGGTGGCGGCCGACACCTTGGGCGAGACCGCCTATGAGGCGATCGGCCGCGTTCCCTTGCGGCGCGAGGACAACGATATTCAGGGGGTGGCACCGGCACCGGGTTGGGACGCGCGCTACGACTGGGCGGGCTGGTTGCCACGCGAGCGCAACCCGCGCGTGGACCACGGATCGATCGCGCGCAAGGGCTGGCATGCCACCGCCAATCAGCGCATCCATCCCGCGGCGTTCGCACACTTTCTGGGGGCCGACTGGAACACGCCGGAGCGCTTCCTGCGCATTGAAGCCCTGCTCGGCGCCAAGTCGCAGCACGACGCGGACAGCCTGCGCGCGGTGCAGGCGGACATCGTGTCCCTGTCCACACAGCGCCTGCTGCCGGTGTTGCGTGCGGTGAAAGGCAACCGCCACCCGATTGCAGAACAGGCGCTTGAACTGATGAGGAATTTCGATGGCCACATGCGGCCCGATGCGCCCGCGCCCCTGGTGTTTGTCACCTGGGCCGACGAACTCACGCGGGGCATCCTGGGCGAACGCCTGGGGGTCACCAAGTTCGAGGCCCTTTATGGCAAGCGCCATTTCCGCGCTGGCATCGAGCACATCATGACCCACCCGGAAGCCGGCGCCACGTGGTGCGCCCCGATCGGGTGTGAAGACCACGCATCGCGCGCGCTCACCCGGGCGCTGGAACGCCTGGCCACGCTCTACGGCAACGACATCCACACCTGGCGCTGGGGCGAGGCGCATGCCGCCGTCTCGAGCCACAAGCCCTTCGGCCGCGTGCCGCTGCTCGCGCGGTGGTTCGATGTGAAGGTGCCCACCGGGGGCGATTCCTGGACGGTCAATGTGGGGCAATACTGGCCCAACGAGCGCGACCTGCCGTTTGCCAACCGGCACGCGGCGAGCCTGCGCGCTCTGTACGACCTGTCGGACATGGAGCGATCCCAGTTCATCTACCAGACGGGGCAAAGCGGCCTGGTTTTCTCCAGCCGCTATCGCGACATGAGCGCCGAATGGGCCCAGGTGCAGTACCGGCCCCTGAAACTCGCGCCCGATCGATGGGTGCACGAGGCACGCCTGACGCCTTGAATCGCACTGGCGTGGACGCCGGCACAAAAGCGCGCCGGTAAAATCGCCGGCATCGAGGTCGCGCTCCGGCGGCCTCTTTGTTTTTCTGGATCCGGAGCCATGTCGAGGACAACCATGCGCAAAAACCTCAAGGCCAATACACGCCTGGCGTGTGGCCCGCAGGACACCCATTCCCCCTTGAGTCCGGTTGGCGCCAGCGGCGTGAAGCGTCGGCGTCTGCTGTCGACTGCGGCCTGCCTGGGCCTTGCCGGCGCGGTGGCGGTGCCTGCGCGTGCGGCGGGTGTGCTCAAGGTCGGTTTCGTCTACGTCACGCCCGTGCTCGAGGCGGGCTGGACGCGCCAGCACGACGATGGGCGTCAGGCGCTGGTGGCCGCGCTGGGTGCTCGCGTGTCGACCCAGGTGGTTGAAAGCGTTGCCGAAGGGGCCGACGCCGAACGCGTGATCCGCGAGCTGGCGGCCGGCGGTTGTGGGCTGGTGTTCACCACCAGCTTTGGCTACATGGAGCCCACGCTGAAGGTCGCGCAGGCGTTTCCTGGTGTGCGTTTTGAGTCCATCACGGGCTACAAGCGAAGCGAGAACGTGGCGACCGCCAACGCGCGCTACTACGAAGGGCGCTACTTGTCCGGCATCGCCGCCGCACGCATGAGCGCCAGCGGGGTTGCGGGGTATGTGGCGGGCTTTCCGATCCCCGAGGTGATTCAGGGCATCAACGCGTTCACCTTGGGCATGCGCTCGGTGAATCCGCAGGCGCGGGTGATTCTGGTGTGGCTCAACAACTGGTTCGATCCGCCACGCGAGCGTGAAGCCGCGCTGAGTGTGTTCGCACAGGGCGCGGACGTGGTCGCGTTTCATGTCGCGTCCACCGCGGTGATGGGGGCTGCGCAGGAGCGTGGCAAGTTCGCAATCGCCTACCACTCCGACATGCGGCGAAGCGGTGGCGACGCGCAGTTGTTGGCTGTCACGCACCACTGGGGCGACTACTACACGGCCCGCGCACGGGCGGTGCTGGACGGAAGCTGGCGCAGCACCGATACCTGGGGCGGTGTGCGCCAGGGCATGGTGCGCGTGGGGCATTTCGGGCCGAAGGTGCCCAAGGCCATTCAGGACGAGGTGCTGGCGCGCCAGGTGGATCTGGCCGAAGGTCGCATCGCACCTTTTGCAACGCGGCCCGGCTCCATGGGCATTCGCGACCAAGCCGGCGCCGAGCGCGTGCCTGCCGGCGCGGCGCTGGGCGACGCGCAGATCCTCGGCATGAACTGGCTGGTGCAGGGTGTGCAGGGGGTCGTGCCGCGCTAAACTGGCCTCATGTGCATGGAATTGAGGCTTTGCGAGCGTCGTTTCTGGTCGAAGCGCTATCTGTTTAGGAGCGTCTGGTGATTGCCTGGCGCGCTGCAGCGTTGGGTTTCGATGCGGCAGGCGCGGCCACCTTGGAGCGGGACGCCTTGCTGGTGGTCGGTCCCGAAGCGCAAGGTCGCGCGGTGGTCCGGGCGGTGGGTGCCTACGCCGATCTGGCTGTGCGCTTTCCCGGTGTGCGCATCGATGATTGGCGGCCGCTCGTGCTGGCCCCTGCCTTTGTCGATCTGCACGTCCACTACCCGCAGATCGACGTGATCGGCTCGCCCGCCGACGGCCTGTTGCCCTGGCTGGAAAACTACACCTTCCCCCACGAAGCCCGGTTTGCCGATGCGGCCCACGCCGCCGCCGTGGCGAGTTTTTTCTGTGACGAGCTCGACCGCCACGGTGTCGGAACGGCCCTGACCTTTGCCACCTCGCACCCCGAATCGGTGGATGCGCTGATGACCGAAGCCCGGCGGCGCGGGCGGCGCCTGATCACGGGCAAGTGCCTGCAGGATCGCCACTGCCCCGATGGGGTGCGCGATCACACGCCGCAATCCTTGCGCGACACCGAAACCCTGATCGCCCGCTGGCACGGTGTGGACCGCCTGGGGTATGCCATCACGCCGCGATTCGCCCCAGCTTGCAGCGATGCCCAGTTGCATGGTGCCGGTGAAATCGCGGCGGCGAACCCGAGCGTTTGGGTGCAATCGCACGTGGCCGAGAACCTGGACGAGATCCGCTGGGCGCGCGAGCTTTTTCCTGACGCACGCAGCTATCTCGATGTCTATGCCCGGGCTGGCCTGTTGCGCGAACGCTCTGTCTATGCGCACTGCATCCACTTTGACGACGACGACCGAGCCCTCCTGCGCGAGCGGGGTGCCGCGGCAGCGGTCTGTCCCACCAGCAATCTTTTTCTGGGCAGCGGCTTCTTCGATTTCGGCGCGGCACAGCGGCAGGGCATGTTGCACGGCCTGGCCAGCGACGTGGGTGGTGGCACCAGCCTCAGCCCATTTGCGACGATGCGTGCGGCCTACGACGTCGGCCGCGAGGGCCAGACCAAGCAGGGTCTGAGCCTGTCGCCCTCGGCGTTGTGGCACCTGCACACCTGGGGTGCCGCTCAGGCCTTGGGCCTGGGCGATCGCGTGGGCAACCTGGCGCCGGGCTTCGAGGCGGACCTCATCGCGCTGGATCCTTCGGCCACCCCCTTGTTGGCGCGGCGCACCGCCCAAGCCGACAGCTTGGAGGAATGGCTGTTTGCCATGATCATCCTCGCGGACGACCGCGCGGTTCGTCGCATGGTGATCGACGGGCGCGAGCTTCAGCCGGCCACGCCCACCTGAAGTTCCGCAACGTAGCCCGCGCTCACGCTTCCGGTCACGCTGGCCATCTGCAGGCTGACCCCGTCGCTGAAGATGTTGTCGCTGCTGAGGCTGATCTGCGCCAGGTTGCTGGCGCTGCCCGTGTAGCCGGTGGTGGCGTAAACCGCCGAACAGACACTTTGTGGCAGGGCCAATTGCGAGGTGCGGATGTCGTTGTTGCCACTGGTGGCCTGCGCCAGCGATCGAAAGACCTCGAAGTGAATGTGCGGCCAACGGCCCGAATAGCAGGCCGGAACCACAGTGGTGAACACCACGTTGCCAGCTGCGTCGGCCTCCTGCACACCACGCAGGTAGTTTTCGCCGGTCACGCCTGTGGAATACATCGAATAGCGGCCCAGGGCGTCACAGTGCCACAGGTACACCGCGTAGCCCGCCAAGTTGGCGCAACTGGCCGATGTGTTCACCAGTTTCAGTTTGACCGTCAGGGGCACGCCGCTGGCGACACCACTGGCGCCAGCGATGCTTGCGCGGATGTCGCTGCGCACGATGCCCGACAGGCTCAGGGCGTTGGCGATGCTGCCGTTGCTGGTGTTGGTGCCGTCGCCGGGATAGGGACCGGCGGTTTCGCTGGGAATCGTGCTGCAACTCGTGACGGCTGCGGAGCCCGCCAGCGCCATCACCTGCGCCACCGTGCCGACGTTGAGCAGCACCATGTTCGTGATGGGGCCATAGACGTAGACGTTGTCGCCCGACACCCCGACGTAGTTGCCCGTGCTGGCATAGAAGCGGTACACGTACTCGCTGGTGGTGATGCTGCTGGGGCCTGCCGGAAACACCGTGGGATGCGCCGACTCGGCATAGCTGAAGACGGTTGCGGTGTCGCTGCTGCTGGCCTGGATGCTCAGCCGCTCGGTGCTGTCCAGGGTGGACAGGAAGGTGCTGTCCGCAATGGCCGTCGAGGTGGCGGGCAATGCTGAGGCGCTGGTCTCCTCGCCCCCGCCACAGCCCAGCAACGGCAGGGTGGCTGCGCCGCCCGCGCCGAGCCAGCGCAGCAGTCGGCGCCGGTCGGGCGCGGTTCGCATGAGGTGATCGAAGTCCGCGCGCAGGCCGTGGGCGTGTTGGATGTTCATGGATTCCCTTCAAGTTGATTTAATGGGAATATATCACATTAATCGGGATCTGCAAAGGTCCACCACATAGAATCGCCGCTCGGCAACATCGGCCGGTTTCGCAAAGAGCAGCAACCCATGAGCATCAAGAGCGACCGTTGGATTCGACGCATGGCCGAACAGCATGGATTGATCGATCCCTTCGAGCCGCGTCAGGTGCGCGAGGTGGGTGGGCAACGCGTGATCAGTTTTGGCACCAGCAGCTATGGCTACGACATCCGCTGCGCCCCCGAATTCAAGGTGTTCACCAACATCCACAGCACGGTGGTCGATCCCAAGAACTTCGACGAAAAGAGCTTTGTCGATTTCCATGGCGACAGCTGCATCATCCCGCCGAACAGCTTTGCGCTGGCGCGCACGGTGGAGTACTTCCGG
>CAYNWR010000066.1:0-10553 GCA_964400915.1 uncultured Burkholderiaceae bacterium | reverse complement strand
CTGCGCAAAATCAATGGCCGTCAGGCCCAAGGCGTTCTTGATCGTCGGATCCGCGCCTTCATCCAGCAGCAACTGGACGGCCGCTCGGGTCCCATAGTGAGCCGCCATCATCAGCGGCGTGGTCTGGTTGGGCGATTCGGCATCGATATAGGCATGGGCATCCAGCAGCAGCTGGATGGATTCGAGGTGCCCATGGGTTGCCGCGTAATGCAGCGGTGTCCAGCCCGTCTTGTTCACGTCCGCACCGGCCGCAATCAGTCTTTTCACCCAATCGGTGTGGCCTTTCAGAGCAGCCATCATGAGCGGGCTCTCATCGTGGGGAGTCCGCGCGTCGACCTTGATCCCCGGTGCCGTCATCAACACCTGTGCCACCTTGAACGCCGGTTCGCGCATGGTCAGATACAAAGCCGGCGCACCAGAAGCGTCCCGGGTGTTGGGGTCAAACCCACGAGAAATCAGAGCAGCAGCGCTTACCCCGTCATCTTGCTTGATGGACGCCAGAAAATCCTCATAAGCGCCTGCAAATGACGTAGAAAATCCAATAATGACAACAAGGAATGACAGATATTTAAAGTAATTTCTCATCATTGTTGAACGTTGAATAGGCGCCAGAAATTCTCGGTGCTCCGATTGCCGATGTCGTCGACCGAGCATTGGTGGATCTTGGCCAGCTCTGCCGCAACATAAGGCACCCAGGCCGGTTCATTGGTCTTGCCGCGATGGGGATGGGGCGCCAGATAGGGCGCATCTGTCTCGATCAACAGGCGATCCAGGGGAACCAGTCGGGCGGTTTCACGCAAATCCGACGCGTTCTTGAAGGTCACGATTCCGGAAAAGGACACATAAAAGCCCAAATCCAGGGCGGCCCGCGCAACCGCCGATGTTTCGGTGAAACAGTGAAAAACCCCCCCTGCACTCCTGGCCCCCCCGTCCTCACCCTCCTCCCGCAGGATCGCAAGCGTGTCCTCGGAAGCACTTCGGGTGTGGACGATCAGTGGCTTCTTGCACCGTTGCGCTGCGCGGATGTGGACGCGAAAACGTTCGCGCTGCCAGGCCATCTCGGCCAGGGTTCGTCCGCCCAGGCGGTAGTAGTCAAGGCCTGTCTCACCGATACCGACCACCTTGCGCTGGCTGGCAAGGTTCACCAGGGTGTCGATATCGGGTTCGGTGACACCTTCATTGTCTGGATGAACGCCCACGCTGCACCAAACTTGCAAATGATCCAGCGCAAGGCGATGAACCAGGGGAAACTCTTCAAGGGTGGTGCAGATGCACAAGGCGCGACCCACTTGCGCCTGGGCCATTCTGTCCAGCACGGCGGGAATCTGCGCGTGCAGTTCGGAAAAGCTCAGGTGGCAATGCGAATCGGTGAACAACATGCCGCAAGCATAAGCCGGCGAGGCATCTCAGGGCAGACGCCGGGTCTTGCGGGCGTCAGATGGTCTGGGTAGGGCGGTCGGAGGCAAGATGCCCGCCGAGCAGTTCTTCGATCTTGATCTTGAGCAGGCGCGACTTCTCATCCTTGGGAAACTGGATGCCCACCCCTTGTGTCCGGCTGCCAGAAGCCTTGGCGGGTGTCACCCAGGCAACGCGCCCGGCCACGGGATAGCGCTGCGGCTCGTCCGGCAGCGACAGCAACACATAGACATCGTCGCCCAGGCGGTATTCGCGTGTCGTGGGAATGAACATGCCACCTTCGGCAAACAGGGGGATGTAGGCTGCATAAAGCGCAGCCTTTTCCTTGATGGCCAATTGAATGACACTGGGGCGGGGAGTGGCTGCGTTGGTGCTCATGGGTTGCCTCGCACCACCGGTGCGACGGCCGAGTTTAGGGTCATACGCGCCTGACTGACAAGCGCCTCGACGGTCAATGCCGCCAAATAGGGGTGTTCGGCGGTGCGTGCCTCCCGCTCCAGGGCCTGCGCCCAACGGACCAGCGCCAGAAGGGGCGGTCGGGTACTGGGCAGGTCTGCGGCCTCAAAAAAGCGCGGCGCGGCGCCCACGGCGCGCGCCAACAGGTCATGACAGACCTTTTGCAGGATCGACACCAACAGGGCGGCAGGTAGCTGGCCCAGGGGAAGCATCGCGTTCCCTGCCGCGATGGATCGGGGCAAGGCCTTCCATTCCAGCTTGGCGCCTGCCGTCGCAAGCTCCAGCGCATCGCCGGGGCGGCCGCCCGCCGCGCGCATCCACACCGCAGGATCGCCACCCGGCCACTGAGGGTGCCCGCCGAGCCAGGCCTCCGATTCGTCCTGAGCGGGCCATTGCATGGCGTGCGAACGACAGCGACTGCGCACCGTGGGCAACAGCGCGTGGGGCGCATCGCTTGCCAGGACAAATCGGGTGTTGCCCGGAGGCTCCTCGAGCGTCTTGAGCAAGGCATTGGCGGTGATCGCGTTCATGCGTTCGGCCGGTGCGACGACAACCACCAGGCCACGCCCCCTGGCGCTGGTGCGCTGGGTGAATTCGATGGCGTCGCGCATGGCATCCACCCGGATCTCGCGACTGGGTTTGCGTTTTTTCTGGTCGATTTCCGTTTGTGCCTTGTCACTGAGAGGCCAGTCCCGATCGATGAGCATGAGTTCAGGCAACAAAACCCGCAAATCCGGGTGCGCGCGGGCACGGATGGCGTTGCAACTGGCGCAATGGCCACATGCCAGGGGCGAACTGGCTTGTGCGGATTCGCACAACCAGCTCGCGGCCAGGACGAACGCAAGGTCGATCTGCCCCAATCCCGAAGGTCCTTGCAGCAGCCAGGCATGGTGGCTGCGGGCCTGAAGGATCTGTACGGCCTGGCGCTCGATCCATGGCGCGCTGCCGGGTCGAGATGGCGCTTGCGGATCTGCTGCCATCGTCATGGCGCCGCACCCCCAGCGGGGATGGGGTTGAGTGCCGGCGGCACCGGCACCATGATCGACAGCCAACCCCGTTGCACCAGCGCCCGCGTGATCTGTTGCCAGACCTGGTGCCGTGGCAGCGCCGCATCGATGCGCACAAACCGGGCGGGCGCGCCTTCCATGCGCGCGCGGTAGCCAGCCGCCACGCGCTCAAAGAAGGCCTGTGATTGCGATTCAAAGCGATCGGGCGCTCGAGCGCCAGCCAGGCGTTGCGCAGCCAATGCAGGGTTCAAATCGAACCACAGGGTGAGGTCGGGTTGGCGCAGCGCGGGCGTTGGCGCGTCGGGGTCGCGGGCTTGAACCCAGGTCTCCAGCGACTGCAGGATCTGGGTGTCGAAACCCCGCCCCGCCCCCTGGTAGGCAAAGGTGGCATCGGTGAAACGGTCGCACAAGACCACCTCGCCGCGCGCCAAGGCCGGCTCGATCACGCGCTGCAGGTGGTCGCGCCGCGCCGCAAACACCAGCAGCGCTTCGGTCAAGGGATCCATCGCCTGTTGCAACACCAGCGAGCGCAGGATTTCGGCCAGTTCTGTTCCGCCGGGTTCGCGCGTGACCACCACCACCCGGCCCTGAGCGCGCAATGCCGTCGCTAGCCCCTCGATGTGGGTGGACTTGCCGGCCCCATCGATGCCCTCGAAGCTGATGAACAAGGGTTTCAAGGTTTGCCCTGCCTTCGTTGATAGCGGTCCACCGCGCGATTGTGCTCTGCCAAAGTCGCGCTGAAAGCACTGCTGCCGTCGCCACGCGCCACAAAATACAAGGCGTCGGTTGCTGCCGGGCGCACGGCTGCCATGAGGGCCGCCGCGCCCGGACTGGCAATCGGGGTTGGCGGAAGCCCGCGGCGCGTATAGGTGTTCCAGGGCGTATCGGCCAGCAAATCGCGCCGGCGCAGGTTGCCGTCAAAGTCCGCACCCAATCCGTAGATCACGGTGGGGTCGGTCTGCAGCGGCATGCCGATGCGCAAGCGGTTGGCAAACACGCCGCCGATCCTGGCCCGGTCCTCGGGACGGCCGGTTTCCTTCTCGATGATGCTGGCCAGCACCAGGGCTTCGTCGGCACTGCGCAGCGGCAGATCCGGCGCGCGCTGCGACCACGCCGCCTCCAGCTGCCGATCCATCGCTGCGGCCGCGCGCCTCAGAAGTTCGAGGTCGCTCGTGGATTTGCCGTAGCTGTACGTGTCGGGAAAAAAGCGCCCTTCGGGGTGAATTCCAGCCTTTCCAAGCACTTCCATGATCTTTTCGGCCGATAGCGAGCGTGAATCCTGCCTCAGATGCTCTGCTTTTGATAGCGAATCACGAATCATCCGGAACGTCCACCCCTCCACGAAGGTGATCGAGCGTAGGGCCTGATCGCCGCGGACGAATTTGTCCAGCGCGGCCGCTGGCGTGGTGCCGCCCGTTATCTCGTAGACCCCTGCCTTCATCCGCGCGGACTGTCCGGACAGCCGAAAGTACACCGTCCACAACCAGGCAGGGCCGCTGGCGCCTGCGCCGGCCAGCGTGTTGGCAACCTGGCCGGCCGATTGCCCGGGTGTGATTTCGATGTCCAGCGGCGTCGCCTGGCTCCAGGCCGGCATCCACCACCAGTGCGCCACCCAGGCCAGCAGGCATGCCGCCGCCAGAAAAGACGCAATCAACAATCGTCGCATGGGCAAGGCGCGTTCGGTTCAGCACAAGGCATGGGTGATCCTCATAATTGTCCCCCATGGAAACAACAACACGGCAGGCCCCTGGCGGCCAGGCTGAATCCAGCGCAGTTCCCAGCGCAGCTTCCAGCGCCACCGCCTGGGGCGTGATCGAAGCCAAGGGTGACGACGCGTCCGCCTTCCTGCACGGCCAATTGACCCAGGATGTCGCCTTGCTGGGATCGGATCAGGCGCGCCTGGCGGCCTTGTGCAACGCCAAAGGGCGCATGCTGGCCAGCATGGTGGTGGTGAAGCTGGCTGGTGACCACGTTCTTCTGGCGATCCGCAACGACATGCTGGCCGGTGTCCTCAAGCGCCTGCAGATGTTTGTGTTGCGGGCCAAGGTCAAGCTCAGCGATCAAAGCGCCGCCTGGCGGGTTCAGGGCGTGCTGGGGCGCGCGGTTCAAGGCAGTGTCGTGGGCGGCAATGCCGCCGCCTGGAGCCGGGTGGACGACGCCGACGGCGCGATCTGGGTGCGATTGCCCGGTGCCGGGCCCGAGCTTGCGCGCGCGCTGATCCTGCAACGCGTCGCAACGGACGAGGCATCGGCAACCCAAAGCCCAGCCGGGCGCACGGGCACGCCCACGGTGCCGAGCCCGGCGTGGCTGGCGGCTGAAATCCTCAGCGGCGTGGCAGCGGTGCAACCAGCCACCATCGAGGCGTTTGTGCCCCAGATGCTCAACTACGAATCGGTCGGTGGGGTGAGCTTCAAGAAGGGATGTTATCCGGGCCAGGAGGTGGTGGCCCGCAGCCAGTTTCGCGGCGCCATCAAGCGCCGGGCCTGCGTGGTTGAATCCGGCGTGGCCCTGCAGGCCGGCCAGGAGATCGTCGACGCGAGCGATCCAGGGGAGGCCTGTGGCGTCGTGGCACAAGCCGCCATCGATCCCTCGCAGCCCGGCAGGTGGCTGGCCATCGTCTGCGCCTTGACGACAGCGATCGAGGCGCAGGCATTGGCCGTGCACGTCGCAGCGCCAGAGGGCGCGGCAGCGGACGACGCAGCACCTTCTGTCGTGACGCCGGCGTCGGTCCAGACCCCGGTTCGATTGCGCGTGCTGCCCCTGCCTTATGGACTCCTGACCGACATCTGACACGGTCCAGCCCATCGCTTGCGGGCCGACGTCACCCCAAGCCCTACAACTTGTCGCGATAGGCCTGTGGAATCCGTTCGCGGACCGCGGCGACAAAACGCTCGGGCGCCGTGTTCAGCGCCATCCGGAATGCAGCCGATGCTTCGCCTTCAGCAGGCGGCTCGCGACCGGCATGGATCAGGCCGATGCGAAGCCAGGCGTCTGCCGTGTCGTCGGGGTTGCGGCTCATGCGCACTTCCTGGCTCTTCACGGCCAGGCGCCAGTCTTTGGCGCGCAGCCCCAGGGTGTAGGCCGCGCGCAGCACATCGTCATCGACGCCCTGCCCTGTCGACAACAAGGCATCGGCCAGCCGCCGGGCGTCCTCTTCCTGTCCTGCGGCAACCAGATAGATGATTTCCAGCGATCGAACCGCTGGCGCCTCGGGCGCCACGGCACGGGCCCGCTTGAGGTAGACCAGGGCCTGGTCGCGTTCGTCGGCTTGCAGGTACGCCCTCGCGATGTTGGCCAACAGCGCCACGACATGGGGCCTCGAACTGGCCACCGATTCCCAGATCCAGCGGGCGTTGGACCAATCGCCCCAACGCGCCAGCTCGTCGGCGGCCATCGGCGTGATCTTGCGGTAGTGCCGGTTGATGGCAATGCCCTCGCGCAGCAGGGAAAGCATTTCGGCCTTTTGTTGCGCCCAGCGTGGATGGTTGGGCTGACCTTCGGAGTACTTGGAGATCGTCAGCGCAATCTTGACCGCGCGCACGATCAGGCTTTCGCTGCGCACCGCCTGTTGGCTGATGTAGGCGGCCAGCACGGTGCAAGCCAGCAGCACCAGGCAGGCCCAACGCGACCACCTCGGTTGCCAGCGCAGGCGCTGTGCACTGTCGGTGGAGTGGAACCCCACCCGCGCATCGGACGCAGCCAGCATCGCCAGGCTCAGCGCAAACACCGCACCCGTGCATGCCATGCGCCAGGGAAAGCCCGCCGCACTGACTATCAGAAACGATAGCAGACCCATGAGCACACACGCTCGCAGGAAGCCCTCTGACTGCATGACTTCGAGTTCGGAGGGCGTTTTGCCCCCCGTTGGAGGCGCCGCGAGCCGCCAGGTCCGCCAGGCGCTGATCAGGAGATACGCAGCCAGCGACACCAGAAACGCCGCACCGATGGTGCCGTACTCGGCCAGCAACTGCAGGTATTCGTTGTGAACGTAGTAGTCGGTCTCCAGTTGCGAACTTTCCGTCTGGTACAGCGGCACCTCGACCTCCCAGGCGCCAGCCCCCACGCCCGTGATCGGGTGGGCGGCGATCATGCGCCCGGTTGCGCGCCACATCACCAGACGGATCGAGAACGACCGTTGGGTGTATTCGGCGCGCTCGGCAACCGACGCCACCCGCGAGACGCTGCGCGACAAGGCCGTCATGCCCCGTCCCTCGGATTGACCTTCTTCGATCAAGCGCGGGTTGCCTGTGGGAATGAGGCCCAGCAGCAGGGGTACCAGCACCATCACAGCGACAGCCTGCACCCGCTGCCCCCAGGTCCATTGCGGCCAGGCCATGGCGCCGCGGCAACGCCAGGCGATGAACACCGCCACCGGCACCATCACCATGAGGGCCAGGAGCGCCGATCGTGTGCCGGTCATCAGGATGCCCAACACATTCAGGCCAATGCTGAAGCTCAGGACCAGCTGACGCGAGGGCGCCCTCGCCACGCCCAGCAGGTACAGCGACAGGGGCAAGGCACTGGCAACGTATTCGGCGTAGAAGTTGCGGTTGACGAAGGTCGATGCGGGGTTGGGCCCCTGGGGAAAGATGGTCATGTCGACCCAGAACTGCGAAACCGCCCAGAAGGTGGCCACCACCGAGCCCCAATGGATGCCCGCGATCACGCGGTGCGCCAGGCCCACCGAGAGTGTGTTCATGCCCACCCAGAGCAACAGGGCGAACACAA
The DNA here is from genome assembly GCA_964400915.1 of uncultured Burkholderiaceae bacterium. GTDB lineage: Bacteria > Pseudomonadota > Gammaproteobacteria > Burkholderiales > Burkholderiaceae_C > CAYNWR01. The sequence goes on along the minus strand of CAYNWR010000066.1, from coordinate 2,946 downwards.
ACCAGCGCACCGCCTCGACACCCGCAAGGTAGGTGTGCGACCAGGCCATGCTGCCCAAGGCCCATCCCAGCAACACCAACGGCATCCAGACGATGGCATGCCAGCGCAGCGCATCGCCCCGCTGGCGCAGTTGCCAGAACATCAGCAAGGCCGCTCCCAGGGTGCCGAATGCGACGACCATCGACTTGAGCGTGTCCTGGATCATCTCCTCGTCGGGAACACCCAGGGCCGGCGCCAGGAACATCATGATGGCCAGAAGCCAGGCCACGACACCCGCGCCTTCGAGCTCCTGGGAGAGTGCTCGATGAGCTATGACATTGGTAGCAATGTTGGTAGATCCGCCGATCGCGGAGCGGCCCTTTTCCTTGGATTTTTCGGTTGAGCCTGCGCTGGTGCCCCGGGCGGGGCTGGCCGGCGGCACGCTGGCCTCAACCCCACCTGGCGGCGCCTGGGTCCCCGTGCGCGCACCGTTTTTCTTGCGGGCCATCCGATGTCGGCCTTGTCAGCGCAGGGACGCCAGGGCCAGGAACATCTCCTGGTGGGGGATTCCGACCTCGTCGAACACCGGGCCGCGCGGCGCAAAACCCAGGCTGCGATAGAAATCGATGGCGCTGCGCTGCGCATGCAGCATCACCTCGTGATCGCCGCGGGCGCGAGCGTGTTCCAGCAGGGCCCTAGCCACACATTGCCCCCAGCCACCGCCGCGCATCACGCGGTGGACCGCCATGCGCCCGATCTGTCCCACACCGGGTTTGGGCTGCAACAGGCGCCCGGTGGCAATCGGCTGGCCCAAGCGGTTGCGCACCAAGGCGTGCAAGGCGGTGGCGTCGGCCTCGTCCCACTCCTGGTCGATCGGGATGTTCTGCTCGTCGATGAACACCTGGGTGCGAAGCGTCTGGGCATCGCTGCGCTGGGTGGCCCAATCGCCCACGCTCACGTCGACCACCGGCGCGCGCCGCTCGAACGATTCGAGGATGTCGCGCAGAACCGGCGGCACCGGGCGCGATGTCTGGGTGGCCGGATCGGCAAACACGTACAGCAGTTCGCCCGCGACCAGCGGGACTTCGTCGCGAAAGACGACGCCGCTGAACACCATCGACGAGTTGCCGATGCGCACGCACTTGAGTGCGACATCGAGCTGATCATCCATGCGTGCCGAGGCAAAGTATTCAAGCCCCGATTTCTTGACGTACAAGTCACCGCCCAAGGCGTGCATCGCCTCTTCATAGGGCAAGCCAAGCGCACGCCAGTAGTCGGCCACAGCAGTGTCCAGGTACATCAGGTAGTGGCCGTTGAACACGATCTTCTGCATGTCCACCTCGGCCCACCGCACGCGCAAGCGGTGCCTGAAACGGAAATCGGTGATCGATGGCAAGGGGCTGCGAAGGGTCTGGTTCATGACGTGGAATGGATGCCAAAAGCCTGGGCCAGCGCCTGCGCGGCGTCCTGGTGCGCGCGCCGGGCTTCGGGCAACACCCGGCCCATCTTGATGAATTCATGGGTGACGCCGCGATAGAGCTCCAAGTCCACGGCCACCCCTGCGGCTCGCAGTTTATCGGCATACAGCAGGCCTTCGTCCACCAGCGGATCGATTTCGGCCAGGCCAAACCAGGCCGGCGCCAAGCCCTCGGCATCGTCCAGGTGCAGCGGCGCGAAGCGCCAGTCGGTGCGGTTCGAGGGTGCGATGTACTGCTCGAAGAACCATTGAATCTGCCGTGCGTCCAGGATCGGACCTTGCGCAAAACGACGATGGGAATCGGTGTCGGCATGGGCAGCGCACCCGGGGTAGATCAAGAGCTGTAGCGCCAGGCGCCAACCCGATTCGCGCGCCAGGGCGGCGCCCACCGCAGCCAACGTGCCGCCAGCGCTGTCGCCACCGATGGCCACACGCGCCGCGTCGATGCCCAGGCCTTGAGGGCCATCGCGCAGCAGCCATGCCAACGCGTCCTGGGTGTCCAGCACCGCTGTCGGAAATCGGTGCTCGGGCGCCCGGCGGTAGTCCAGCGACACCACGACGCAGGGCGTGAGCCGGCTCAATTCGCGGCAGAGAATATCGTGGGTGTCAAGATCGCCAATCGTGAAGCCACCCCCATGCAGATACAGCAGTGCTGGCCAGGCGCGGTCGAACCTCGAAGCCCGATCGGATCGGTTCACGTCGGCATGCGGTCGGTAGACACGCGCGGGCAAGCGGGCCCCGTCGCGTGCAGCGATGGTGATATCAAGCACTTGGGCCAGTTCGACCTTGGGCACCTCCAGCACCCCCGAGGCCGCGCGATACGCCAGCCGTGCCTGTTCAACGCCCAACTGGTGCAGTGGTGGATGCCCTCGGCGCGCGACACGCTCAAGCACATCCCGCATCGCGGGGGTCAGACGGGCATCAAGCGCAGGTGGTTGCACGGGGAGCGGGATGCAGGCAGGGGTGCGGCATCAAAGGGCTTCAACACGTCGCGGATCGGGCGACGCCAGCCATTGTTCGAACTCGTCGGCCAATTGGCGGGCTGCGCTTGCCGCTGTGCTCCACGCCTTGACGCGACCCGGCAGATCGCTGCCGAACGCCACAAAATCGTTGCGATCGGGCAGCTTGCCACCGGGAAGGCCCGCCACCCATTGGGGATCGGGTGCCAGAACGATCAGGTTGTCCAAGGCCGGCGTGGGGCGGTGGCGCCAGCGCAAGGCCTTGTCCAACCAGCCGGGCACCACAGCGCGCTGAAAGTGCGGGTACAGCACCAGGCCGCCGCCAAGGCTGGCGTAGTCCAGATGCAGGTGGTAGTCGGTGATGCCACCGTCCCAATAGGCCCCACGTGGCGCGCCCTCGATGTCGTGGACAGCCCGCAGAACAAATGGGATCGAGCAACTGGCCTGCAGGGCCGGCATGAAGTTGGCTTCGGACAACCAGACCTGGCGCGTGCGAAAGTCGCGCACCTGCAGGGGCAGTGGCTGCCCCTG
>CAYNWR010000065.1:0-10581 GCA_964400915.1 uncultured Burkholderiaceae bacterium | reverse complement strand
GTGGCGAAGGTGTAGAAACGGGCCACGCGGTGGTGGTTGGGCAGCACCCCAAAGGCATGCCCCCCGAACGAATGACCGACCATGAACAGCGGGGTGGCCTCCTCCGCAAAATGGTCCACGGCTGTGGCCAGATCCTCCACGGCCCAGTCGAGATAGTCCATCTGGTATCCCCGAAGCGGGCCCGGGCGCGAAAGCCCGATGCCACGGTAGTCCAGCGTGAGCACGTCATAGCCTTGTCCGCTGGCGAACTGTGCAAACGCGCGATAAAAGCGCTGCGGCACACCGGTGGCGCCGGCGACGATCAGCCGGGCCTTGGCCGAACCTTCAGGCCGATAGCGCAGGGCGTTCAGACGGGTGCCATCGGGCGTGAGAAGTTCGACGGGCTCGGCCGGATTCGTGTGGGTGGTGTCGCCACTGTTTCTGGGTGGGGGCGTCTGCATGGTGATGACCTTCCGTGCTTGTTTGGAGGTGTGAGAACGGTGTTCAGGGCAGTGTCGACCTCAGTGCTGCCACCAGGGCGGACGTGGTGTCGTGCATGGGCTGGGCATGCCCCGCCACACGGGCCTGGATCAAGGCGCCTTCGTAGGCCGAGACGATCAAGGCGGCAAATGCCATGGCCTGGGCCGGTTGCATGCCGGCACCTTGCAGGTGGGAGGCCAATCGGCCCCTGATGGTGGTGAACGCCTGCCCCAGCGCCTGACGCAGCGCCACGTCGTCGGCGCTTGTGTCCAGGGCCACGGCGGCCAGCGCACACCCGCGCTCGTACCCGCTGCGTGCCAGGGCCTTGCTGGCGCCGTTCATCCAGGCCACCAATGCATCCGCCGGTGTGCCTTCGCCCGATTCGACCGTGCGGTGAAAGATCAGATCCAGGCTGACCAGGATCTGCTCGACCACGGCCTGCACGGCGGCCAGCGCCAGCTCGGTCTTGCCGCCGGGAAAGTGGTGGTACAGCACCCCTTTTGGGGCCTCGGCCATCGCCAGCAGCTCGTTCAGCCCGACACCGTGGTACCCGCGCGTACCCAGGGCTTGCCGCATGGCCTCGATCAGGCGTTCACGTGTGCCGGTGCTCGGGGCGGGCGGTGGAGGGGTCACGGTGGTGGGCTTTCGGACAAGGCTTGTGTGAAGACAATTCTATAGACCAGTCGGTCTAGAGTCAAGTACCCGGCGTCAAGTGCCCAGTGTCAAGTGCCCGGTGTCGAGTGCACTCCAGCGCAGGGCCAGCCACCTCGCTTCAACGAGGTGCACCGCGGCTGCACTTCAGAAGCGCAAGGGGGCGGTGTACCCGGTCATTTCGAGGTATCCACTGCCCAGCCGGCGGCCTTGCAGGTCGTGCAGCGACACCAGACCTTCCCAATACACCAGGCCGGTGCTGGTCCGGGCGTCGATCTCCTGCGCATCCAGCGCGGGCTCCACCGCGAACGCGCCCACGGGGGTCGACACCTGCCAGACCACTGGGTAGAGCGCCTGCGTGGCGGGGCTGCGCCAGCGCCGGCCGGGCATGAAGCGCACTGCATCGGGCGGGAAGTTCAGCACCGGCTGAGGGCGGGACCGGTCTTTCGGCGCGGCGCGCCATGAGCCACCACTCCACAGCACCGAGCCATCCTGGCGGCGCAGCCGAAAAGCCGTCAGCGCCGCGCCGTCGTCCAGGTTGATGCCGATCCAGTCCCAGCCCACGGCCTCGGGGTGCATCAGGGCCTGGCTCCACTCGTGGTCGAGCCAGGCCTGACCCGTCACGTCGACACGCGTTTGCTCGTCCACGCGCAGGGTACCGCGCACCTGCAGTTGGGGTTGGCTGTAGTAGTGGCTGGCATGCTGGCCGCCGGGAGCCTTGGTGGACCAGCCCTGCTCGCCTTGCAGCAGCAGGGCCTGGGTCGGGGCCGCGACGAGGTCGATGGCCCACGACGGCGTGCTGGCGCGCGCGTGATAGGCACCGCTGGAGGCCTCGCGCCGCAGCGACCACCGACGCAGTTGCAACTGGGTGTCGCCCACAGCGGCGCCCGCCACCCCAAAGCCCGCTCGTGCGATGGCATGCCCATGCACGTGGCGCGCGGCCTGCACGTCGGTGATCGCGGCATGGGCCATGATGAGCTCGCGCGCCGCAAAGGCCGAACGCAAGGCAGCGGCTGCGTCCACCCGGGTGCGAAAGAAGGTGAGCTGGAAGCCGAACGCACGCCCGTTGCCGGATCGCAGCGCGCCGGTGAGGTACCACCATTCGATGCGGGTGTCCGGGTGGCTGCCGTGATCGAGCGGAAATCTAAGGGGCTGTGGCACCGCAACGTGACCTCGCGTGGGCAGGGCCTTGAGCGCTATTGCCGCGGACAGCACGCGGGCGATCCAGGCGCGTCGGCGCGCCGCGAGCGCCGGCCGCAGGTGGGTTGTCGGTCCGTGCACGGGTTGCATCAGCCTTCCTCGCGCACGGCCAGCACAGCACCACGCCGGTTCTCCAGCGTGGCACTGCACCAGGCGGCGCCTGCGCCACACAGCGTGACCAGCAGCCACAGCTGGCCCAGGCGACCCCAGGGTGCGTGCCAGTCCATGGTCCATAAAAAGCTTTGCGGGTTCACGACGTGAACCAGCACGGCCGAAACGCCCAGGCCCGCCGCCAGGCCCGCCCCGGCGCCCACCGCCGTCAGCACCATGCCCTCCAGCGCCACCAGAAGGTTGATGGCCGAGCGCGACAGGCCCAGGTGCGACAACATGCCAAATTCGGGTCGGCGGGCAAAGGTCTGGGCACTGGTTGCGGCGGCGATGCCAAACAAGCCGATGCCCAGGGCAACTCCCTGCAACCAGGTGGTGATCACAAAACTGCGGTCGAAGATCTTCATCGATCGCTCGCGAATCTCGGTCGAACTGGCGATCTCCAGCGTGTCCCGGGCGGTGTCTGTGGTGGCTGCCCTGGCTTGCTCCCGCAAGGCTTGCTGCACCGCCGCTGCGTTGGCGCCCGGTTGCAGCCAGATGGCCAGATCGCTGTTGGGCCGAATGCCGACCAGGCGCTCGTGGACGCTGCGGTCCACAACCAGACTTCCCTGGCTGCGGGCATAGTCGCGGTAGATGCCTGCTATGTAAAATGTAGCTGATTCAATAGATTCGGCGCTCGCTATCGCCTGAAAAGCATCAGAAAACTCGGGAAACACGTCCCCTGGGGCCTTGTTCAGGCGCGCCGCCACGGCTTCGCTGACGAACACCGGCGTTGCCGCGCGCAAGCCCGATGGCGGGCCTTGCAAAGCACCCACCAGCGGCAGTTCGCGCACGGGGTCGGTCAGTTCACGGGCCATCATCGCCACCCGGGGTTGATCGGGCGACAGCGCAAGCATCTGCGTGTGCAGGGCCTGCACCCGGCGAACCTGCGGCAGGCTTCTGGCGTGTTCGGCCAGGCCCTCGGGCAGCCAGGCGGTCTCGCCCAGCGTGGCCGAAGGAGCGGCTCGCACGTACAGATCGGCAGGCAACACGGTGTCCAGCCACGTGGAAACCGAGGCCCGAAAGCTGGTCACCATCACGGTCAGCGCCACGACCAGGCCCATGCTGGCAAACACACCCCCCACCAGCGCAATGGCCGCATCGGGCCGGCGGGCGACCCGCGCCGATGCCAGCATCAGCAAGGCGTGGCGCCGTCCCGTGGGTCGCACGATCCGATCCATGCCGCGAACGAGATCAGGCAAGAGCATTGCCACACCCAGCAGCAGGCAGCCCACTGACGCGTAGGCGGCGTAAGGCACCCCGTTCCACGCGGGCAGCAGCGCCAACAGCAGGCCCGATCCAAGCAGCCCAAGCGCCGCGCCTTGCCGCACGCGCGGCCGCGTCAACGGCAGTGCCACGTCACCAGCACCCTTGAGGCTCGCGGCCAGGCTCAGGTGCGCGGCGCGCCAGGCGGCCAGGGCGCCGCCCGCAGAGGCCGCAGCCAGCCCCAGGGCTGCAAAGGCCAGTGCGGCCCATGGCGAAACCTGCAACTGGGCCAACCCGCTGCTGGCAGTGCCCTGAAAGAAGCCCGCTCCCAGGTCTCCGCCGAGGTTCGTGAAGCCCCAGCGGGCGAGCAGCAGACCGAGGGTCAGGCCCAGCGCGCTGCCCAGTGCGCCCAATACCAGGGCCTCGGAGAGCGCCAACACACCGCGGCCGCGCGCCGACAGCCCCAGCACACCCAGCAGCGCAAACTGAGCCGCCCGACGCGCAAAGGCCTGCGACACCACGGCGTGCACCAGGAAGGCACCGCTGAAGAGGGCCACCAGCGCCAGCGCCGACAGGTTGGCCCGGTAGGCGGCCGACAAGGCCGCGGCACGGTCTTCTTCAAGCGACCCGATGCGGGCGGTGGTTTGTGCTGGCCACCCCGCTGCCTGCTGCTGGGCCGCCAGCCAGGTTTGGGGCTCGACATCCGGATGCAGGCGAAGGTCGACCCGTGTGATGCGATGCGTGCGGCCCAGAAGATCTTGCGCGGCAGCGATGTCCATGACGGCCAGTGGCGGGCCCGGTGCGCGCACACCACCGGCCACACGCAACGTGCGCCAGCGGTCCCCGATCTGCAGGCTGACGGCGCCGGTGGGCGCATCTTCGCTGGATGACACCACACCAGACAAGGCGCGCTCGGCCGCGGCGTTCAGGAACACGGTGTCTGGTGCGAACAGCAGACCCGCCAGGGCGGACGACTGTCCCGAGCTTGAGCGCAGCTTGGCTGCGGGGTGTGGGATCAGCGCCGGCGCCATGGTGGGTGCCAGCAGCGCGTCCAGCCCGATCAGCCGGACCGCGACACGCCGGTGTTGGCCGTCGCGGGCGGCGTCGGCAGGCCCCAAGGCGAGCACCTGGACTTCGAGCACGGCGCTGGCCGACTGGACACCTTCCAGGCGCGCCAACAGGGCAAAGGCCTCGTCGGGCAGATCGCCGTGCCGACCCTCGACCACCACGTCCGCCTGCCCCGACGCCGCTCGCAGCGATTGGGCAAAGGCCTGCAGGGCGGACGCGTGGATCAGGTGGACCGCAAACGCCAGCGCCACGCCCAGTGCGACCGCTGCCAGCGCGCTGAGGCCACGGCCCGGGTGCCGGCGCCAATCCCCCCAGGAAAACTGCCACCACAGCGCGAACAGACGGTGGGGCATGGCCTAGGCGTCAGGCTGCCTGCAGCCCCGCGTCGGTCATGCGCAGGCAACGATCCATCGCCGCAGCGGCCTGTTGCGAGTGCGTGACCAGCAGCAGCGCCGCCGATTGGGCCCGAGCCTGTGACACCAGCACCTGCATCACCCGTGCGGCGTTGCCGGGATCCAGGTTGCCTGTGGGTTCGTCGGCCAGCACCAGGCGTGGCCCATGCACCAGGGCCCGTGCAATCGCCACGCGCTGCAACTGGCCGCCGCTGAGTTGCGCGGGCATGCGTTCGCCAAGGCCGTCGAGCCCGACGGCAGCCATGACCGAGCCCACACGCGCATCGATGTCTGCAATGCACGCGTTCAGCAACAGCGGCAGGCCGATGTTCTGTGCCACGTCCAGGTGGGGCAGCACGTGAAACGCCTGGAACACGAAGCCGATGTCGCGTCGGCGCAGTTGCGCCCGCTGCGCCTCGGTGAGATCGCCCATCGACACACCGCCCACGCGAATCGCACCAGCGTGCCAGGATTCAAGGCCTGCAATGCAATGCAGCAGGGTGGATTTGCCCACGCCCGATTCACCCATGATCGCCACACACTCGCCCACCTGCACCTGCAGATCGACACCGTGGAAGATCTCGACAGCGCCGTGGCGCTTGGTCAGGCCCGCGACATCAAGTGCGGGCGCGGTCACAGGCTGCGCGCGAAGTCGGGCAAGGCCCCGGCGCGTTCGAGTGTGGCCAGCGCGATGTCCAGCACCCGCTGAATGGGGTTGGGCCCATCGGCCGCGATCTGTTCGCGTGCGGGCATGGACCGCAACCACGTGAGCTGCCGCTTGGCCAATTGCCGTGTGGCCTGGATGCCGCGTTCGGCCAGGGTTTCGGGCGGATGTTCGCCTTCGAGCGTGTCCCAGACCTGCCGATAACCGACACAGCGCATCGACGGCATGTCGCGGTCCAGATCACCACGTGCGCGCAGGGCCTGCACCTCGGCCACCAGGCCTTGCTCGAGCATGGCTGAAAAGCGCTGGGCGATGCGCTCGTGCAGCCAGGCGCGCTCAAGCGGTTCGATGGAGATCACCGTGTCGACCTGCATGGCCGGCGCGGTACCTGGCTTGCCATCGGTCGAGCGCCGTGCGGTCTGGTAGGACGACAGGGCGCGCCCGGTGGCGCGCCAGACCTCCAGTGCCCGCTGGACGCGTTGGCTGTCGGCCGGCGCCAGCCGTGCGGCGGTGACCGGGTCCACCCGCGCCAGCTCGGCGTGCAGCGCCGGCCAGCCGCGCGCGCGCGCTTCGGCTTCGATCTCCAGGCGGATGTCGGGCTGGGCCGGGGGCATGGCGTCGAGTCCGTGCATCAGGGCGCGCAGGTACAGCAGGGTGCCGCCGACCAACAGCGGGATGCGCCCGCGCTCGCGGATGGCCCGGATCAGGGCGCCAGCGTCGTCGGCAAACAATGCTGCGCTGTAGGCCTGCGACGGGTCGCGCACGTCGATGAGGTGATGCGGAACGGCTTCGCGTTCGGCGGCGCCGGGCTTGGCCGTGCCGATGTCCATGCCGATGTACACCTGGGCCGAATCCATGCTGATGATCTCGCAGGGCAACTGCCGCGCGAGCGCCAGCGCGGCAGCGCTCTTGCCCGAGGCGGTCGGGCCGACGATGGCCAGGCAGGGCAAGTGGGGTGGGTTGGGGCTCATGCGCTGGCTCCGCGCGCTTCGCCAAACCAACGCACCGGACCCCAGGCCGCCAGGGCAATCAGCACGCTGAACAGCCACACGCCATTGGTCAGCGGCAGCACGGTGCCGTCGATGCGCACGCCCAGCCAGGCCCCGATACCGAAAGCGGCGAGCATCATCGCGAAGCCGCTGAGTGCGGAAGCCGTGCCCGCCATGGTCGGGAAGGGGGCCACCGCACCACTTTGGCTACAAGGTTGATGCACACCGTGCGCAATCATGTACAGGTAGAACGGAATCATGATTGCGGCGCCATGGCGCACACCGGCCAGGCCCAGCACACCCATCAGCGTGCCGCCCGTCAGCGTGACCGCAGCGGCCACTGCAACCGAGCGTTGCGGTCCCAGGCGCGGCAGCATGCGCCGGCACCAGAACGTGCCGACGATGTACGCAATCGGCATGGAGGCCATCCACAGGCCGAAGCTTGTCTTGCTGTAGCCCAGCACCTCGATGAACACAAAGGACGAGGCTGCCAGGAATGTGAACAACCCGCCATAGGCGGCCGTGGCGAGGCTGGTCTGTGCCAGAAAGCAGGGGTTGCGCAGGATGTGCATCCAGCTGGCCGCCAGGCTGCGGACCTGCAGGGCATGGGGATTGCGCACCCCCAGCGACTCCTTGAAGCGCAGGGCCACCAGGGCCAGGGTGGCGGCGCCGAAGATGGCCAAGGCCAGCAGCGCCGCGCGCCAGTCGAAGAGGTCGCTCAGCAGGCCACCCAACGGGGCGCACACACAGGCGATCACCCCCAGGCCCGTGAGCCCCCGGGACATCGCGCGCGCGCCATCGACGGGGTTGTACAAATCGCGCACGATGGCACGGGCGCACATCACGGCCGCGCCCATCGCCGCGCCTTGCAGGGTGCGCCAGGCGATCAGGGACTCGATGTTGGGTGCGGCGGTGGCGCCCAGCGCCGCCACCACGTAGGCGATCGAGCCCACAAGCAGGACCGGTCGGCGCCCCCAGCGGTCCGAAACCGGGCCCCAGACCAGTTGCGACACGCCGAAAGCCAGCAGCAGCCCCGTGAAGGTCAGCTGTGTCTGGGCGACGCTGGCCTGCAGGTCGGCAGTGAGTGCCGGCAAGGCCGGCAGGTACAGATCGGTGGTGACCGGCTGGATGCCCAGCAACAGGGACAGCAGCAGCACAACCGTGTTGGTGTTCATCATCCCGCGGGTTCCCAGGGGCGCACGCCAAACAACTGGCCCACGGCCTGGCGCACCTGTTCCATGCCCACGGCCTGTGCGTTGTGATGCGATCCGCCGGGCACCAACACAAAGGCCTTGGGGTCGCGCGCGGCATCGAACAGGCGGCGGCCGAGCTCGGGGTGGATGAGCTGGTCCGCCTCCCCATGGACCACCAGCAGCGGCGAACCGATCGCCCCGACGCGTTGCTGGGCATCAAAGCGTTGAGTCAGCAGCGGGCCGATGGGCAACCAGCCCCAGCGCATGGTGGCAATCACGTCGCGGATCGATGTGAAGGTGCCTTCCACCCAAGTGCCTCGTTCGTCGTCGACGCGGCTGGCCAGCGTGATTGCGATGGCGCCGCCCAGCGAGTGCCCGAACACGAGGCGATGGCGCTGGGGGTGGCGCCGACCCAGCCAATCCCAGGCCGCGCGTGCGTCTTGATAGGCCGACTCCTCGCTGGGCAAGGCCATCGAGCTCTTGCCAAAGCCGCGGTAGTCGATGCCCAGCACGGCAAAACCCAATGCGTTCAGGCGTCGCATGCGAAAGGCCGAGCCGGCGATGTTCCAGCGCGCGCCATGCAGATACAGCACCACGGGGGCGTCCGGTCGCGCGCCTTCCATCCACAAGCCGTGCAGGCGCTCGGGCGCGCTGGCTGCGCCGGCAGGGATGTCGATCCACACATCATCCATGCCCTGCGTCGCCGCCACCGGATCGCCCCAGCTGCGGTCGCCGGGCTGAAAAATCCACTCGCGCTGCTTCTCGTCCAGGACGGCACAACCCAGCAGAACCAGACTGGCCAGCGCCACCGCCAACAGGACACGCACGTGGCTCATCGTCCGCGCAGGAACAGCGCGTCCAGCTCGCGCATGCTCACCTGCCGCCAGGTGGGCCGGCCATGGTTGCACTGATCGCTGCGCTCGGTGGCCTCCATCTGGCGCAGCAGGGCATTCATCTCCTCAAGTGTCAGGCGCCGGTTGGCGCGCACGGCGCTGTGGCAGGCCATCGAGGCCAGCAGGTCGTCGCGCGATCGGGCGAGCACGGTGCTGGCGTCGTGGACAGCCAGCTCGGCCAGCACACTGCGCGCCAAGGCCACCGCGTCGGCGTCCGCGAGGGCTTGCGGCACGGCGCGCACGGCCAGGGTGCGTGCCGAAAAGGGCGATACCTCCAGGCCCAGTGCCAGCAGGCTCGCCTCGTGGGTCTCCGCCGTGGCGATTTCCTCGGGCGTGGCGGCAAAGGTTGCCGGGATCAGCAGGGCCTGACGCGCCACACCGTGGGCACCCTGCGCGTCGTGCTGCACCTTCAGGCGTTCGTAGACGATGCGCTCGTGGGCTGCATGCATGTCGACCACGATCAGGCCCTGGGCGTTTTCCGCGAGGATGTAGACACCCTGCAGCTGCGCCAGCGCACGGCCCAGCGGCCATGCGCTGGAATCCGACGGGCCTTCTTCGTCGGCCTTGCGGGTGTCACCCCGCACGCCATGGACACCGGGGCTGCCCACAGCGGACAGGCTGGCCGCCGCGTGGGCCGTGCCACGAACGGGCCAGGGCTGGGCCGCCGAAAACGCCGCCGGTGTGCGTTCGGATGCGCCCCAGGGCATCACGCCCTGTCGCCACGCCGGGGCAGGCGACGGCCCTGCAAAGGATTCGACGGCTGGGCTGGTGCTGGTCTTGGCCAGCAGCCCAGTGGAAAAATCGGCGCTGCGGCCGGCATCCGGCGCCAGTGTGGCCACCGAAAGGGGCGGCGTGGTGCCGGCATCGCCGGTGCGGGGTCGGGCCAAGGCCTGCATCAGCGCCTGACGCACGGCCTGATGCACGGCCCGTCCATCGCGAAAGCGCACCTCGATCTTGGTGGGGTGCACATTGACGTCCACCCGTGTCGGGTCGATCGTGAGGTGCAGCACATACACGGGCTGACGCTGTCCGTGCAGCACGTCCTCGTAGGCGCTGCGGGCCGCGTGCACCAGCAGCTTGTCGCGCACGTAGCGTCCGTTGACATAGATGTATTGGTGGTCGGCGCGCGCACGGGCGGCATCGGGCACCCCCGCGCGACCGAACACATGCAAGGCCGCCCCGCCGCTCCAGTCGTCGGCGGCACTGGCACGCTGCGCAACCAAATCGACCACAACCGTGGCTGCAAACATCTCCTCGCCCAACACGTCGGCCAGGCGCGTGCTGTGGGCGTCTGCGCCATCGCAAGCCCGCCATTGTTCGATTAGCTTGCCGTTGTGCCAGATGGCAAAACCCACATCCGGGCGCGCCAGGGCGTGCCTTCGCACGGCCTCGATGCAATGCGCCAGTTCGGTGGCATCGGACTTGAGGAACTTGCGCCGCGCCGGTGTGCTGAAGAACAGCTCGCGCACCTCCACGCTGGTTCCCGGCGCGCGTGCGGCAGGCCTGAGCTCGCCGCTGCTGGCGTCCAGCGTGTGCGCCAGCTCGCCTCCCTGTGTGCGCGAGGAGATGCGCACCTCGGCCACCGAGGCGATGGCTGCGAGCGCTTCACCACGAAAGCCCATGGTGGCAACGGCTTCGAGATCCGCCAGCGAGGCGATCTTGCTGGTGGCGTGGCGGCGCAGCGCCAGCGCCAGCTCGGCGGGCGGGATGCCGATGCCG
>CAYNWR010000064.1:2515-10586 GCA_964400915.1 uncultured Burkholderiaceae bacterium | reverse complement strand
AAGAGCCGGCCGGGCCAGCTCAATTTTGCGTCCGGCGGCACGGGCACCATCCTGCACCTGGCGGCCGAGATGTTCCTGGACGAGGCCAGCGCCACGGCCCGACACATCCCCTACAAGGGCGTGGGCCCGATGGTGACGGACCTCTTGGGTGGCCAGGTGGAGTTTGGCGTGGCGGCCTTGCCCAGTGTGCAGCAGCACATCAAGAGCGGCGCCCTGCGGGCCATCGGCATGTGCGCTGCGCAGCGCACCCCCGCCGCGCCCGAGATCCCGACCTTTGTGGAGCAGGGCTTGACCGGCTACAACATGGAAGCGTGGTTTGCCGTCATCGGCCCCAAGGGCCTGCCCGCCGCGCAGGTGAAACGCGCCCACGACGCCGTGGTGGCCGCCTTCAACGACCCGGTGGTGAAGGAGACCATGGCCAAGCAGGGCAACACCATCAACATCACCACGCCCGAGCAGGCGCAGGCGGCGTTTCGCAGCGAGCTGGCGCGGTACGCGGCGCTGGTGAAGAAGGCGGGGATCGAGCCGCAGTAGGGACATGTCGCTGGCGCGGGGCTGGGGGAGTGGCTTGTGACCCTGGGGTGACATTGCCGTCCTCGTCTCCTCGCCCGAGATGGGCCTCATTCCCGAGTGGACTTCGCCGTGCCATCGGGCGCAACTGCAGTCCGTGTCTCGGGCTCGACGTCTGCCAGAATTCGTGAAGTCGCGACGCAGGATCCGCAATCGGGTGATTGCGGTGCGGATGCGGCTTTCACCGAACCACACGAGGGGACGTTCATGATTGGCATGTCCACACGCCGCGGCTTCATCGGCGGCAGCTTGGGCGCGGGCGCCGGGCTCGCCTTGCAGGGTTGCGCGGCCATTGCTCCGCAGTCGGGCAAACGGGTTGTCGTGGATGCGCAAATTCATCTGTGGGGACCGAACGCACCAGCGTTGCCCTGGTTGCCCAATGTGCCGCCGCAGATGCCCGAGCCCCTCACCATTGAAAAGGCGCTGCCGCTGATGGACGAGGCTGGCGTGGACCGTGCCATCGTCGTTCCACCGTCCTGGGTTGGCGACCGCAACGACTATGCGCTGGAGGCTGCGCGGCGCTATCCCGGACGCTTCGCCGTCATGGGTCGACTGCCCTTAAACAGACCCGAGGCCGCCGTGCAACTGCCCAGGTGGCGGGAGCAGCCCGGCATGCTGGGTCTGCGCGCGCTCTTCCTGGGGCCGTCGGAACGCTGGTTGACGGATGGCACGACAGACTGGTTGTGGCCAGCCGCAGAGAAGGCCGGTGTGCCCGTGATGGCGCTGGCCGGAAGCGGCGCGGAAGGCTTTGGCCGGGTGGCGGAGCGTCACCCTCAACTGCAACTCATCATCGATCACATGGGCATCACGGTGGCGGCCATGCGTGCCGGGCGAGTTTCCGAGGTCATCGGGCAGGTCGAGCGGCTCGCCAGGTACGCCAACGTGTCGGTAAAGCTGTCGGCCGTGCCCAACCTCTCGGCGCAGCCGTATCCCTTCGCCGACTTTCACGACCACATCCGCCGCCTCTTCAACGCGTACGGCCCGCAGCGCTGCTATTGGGGCACGGACATCACCAACGGTTTTGCCAAGGCCACGTACCGGCAGCGCGTCACCCATTTCACCGAAGCGCTGGATTTCCTGTCGGAAAGCGACAAGGACTGGATCATGGGTCGTGCACTGCTGACGCGACTGAAGTGGGTCTGACGTAGGCGCCGCCTTCGGGCCGGGCGGCCGCGTTGCCCGAAGCTCGCTGCCATCGTTGCCCCCAGCGTGACGAAGCGCCCGAGTCCATGGCCACCGCGCGGGGGTATTCATCAGATGCTTCGTACCGGTGGCTTGGGTGGCGCGCGTGCCCAACGTGCCAGTGGTGTCGGCGTCGGCACCGTTGCGCCCATCACCTTGGAGTACCTGAATCTGCGTGCGACGCTCTTTTTGCTGCACATCCCCCATCGCGGCACAGCGCTCTGGCTGACCAACCTGATCGCCAGCCAGGTGGACACCAGCTTCACAGGCTCGACGGTGGTGCTGCCAGATGTGCGTGCGGGCCGACTGCGCTCACGGTCCGTCCGACGAATGCCGCGGCGCTGATCAATGCCGGCTTGGACTGTCGGGGAGGCGTCGATGGTCCATTGCTGCTCCTGGCCCAATGCAGGCAGTCCCCCAAGGACAAGTGAGCCCATAGAGCCCCTGCGCAATTCACTCTGACTCCAATCGGCGCCTGGCGAGCGTCCAATGTGATCCATCAGCTATCATTTTTGAATAGCCCGCTTCGCCTCACAATCCCCCCATGACCCTTTGGCCCGCCCTTGCGCCGTTTCGCACGCGCAGTTTTCGTTTTCAGTGGCCCGCCGATCTGTGCACGGCCTGGGCCTTGGAGATGGAGGCCATCATCCTGGCCTGGTACGTGCTGGTGGAATCCGGATCGGTGGTGCAGCTCACCTTGTTTGGCGCCCTGCTGTTTGTGGGCACGCTGTTGTCGCCGCTGCTGGGCATGCTGGGTGATCGTGTGGGCCTGCGGCGGGTGCTGGCGGCCATGCGTGCCAGTTATGCCGTGCTGGCCGGGGTGATCCTTGTGCTGGTGCTGGTCGGGCGGCTCAGTCCCAACAGTGTGTTGATCGTGGCGTTTGTGGTGGGCCTGATCAAACCGTCGGACATCGGCATGCGCATGGCCCTGGTGGGGTCGACGGTGCCGCCTGTGCATTTGGTGGCGGCATCGGGCATCGCCCGCACCACACAGGATTCGGCGCGCATCGGTGGGGCGCTGGCGGGTGCCGGCTTCATGGCCAGCGTGGGCATGGTCAGCGCCTACGTGACCGTGCTGGCCTTGTATGTGGTGGGTGTGGTGCTGACGCTGCTGTCGGGCAGGCCGTCCCCTGCGGCCCATTCCGCCACGGCAGAGCAGGGGACACCGGGGGCAGCGCCCGCCGTTCGCGCATCCCCCTGGCGCGACCTGGTGGAAGGGATTCAGCACGTGTGGCACACACCGCGCCTGCGCGCGGTGATGGCGGTGGCGGCGCTGGTCAATCTGTGCGCGTTTCCGCTCAGTGGCGGGCTGATGCCCTACATCGCCCGCGATGTCTTTGGCCTGGACCAGCAGGGCCTGGGCTGGCTGGTGGCCAGCTATGCCTCGGGGGCGCTGGTGGGTTCGCTGGGCATGAGCGCCCTGGGTTCGCGCCTGCCACCGGGCCGCACCACCGTGGTGGCCTGCGTGGCCTGGTACCTGTGCCTGCTGGGGCTGGCGCTGCCCATTGGCGCCGAGGTGGCCATGGCGATCTACGTGCTGGCGGGGCTGGTCCAGAGCGTGGGCATGATATCGTTGTTCATCATCCTGCTGCGCACCAGCGACGAGCGCCTGCGCGGCCGTGTGATGGGTGTGCGCATGCTGGCCATCTACACCTTGCCCCTGGGCCTGCTGGCGGCCGGGCCGCTGATCGCCGTTGCCGGTTTTCAGGCGCTGGTGGTGATCTATGTGGGGGTGGGCCTGGCGGCTCTGGCGGCCATCACCTGGGTGTGGCGCGATGAGTTGTTGCCGCGTGGGGCCAGAGCGAATGCGCTGCGGTGAATGTGCCCCCCACGCGGGCCGTGGCGGCGCGCCCGACCTCTGTCAATCCAGCGGCTTGATGTCCAGCTCGCGCGCCAGAGTCACCCAGCGTGCGGCGTCGCCTTCCACCTTGCGTTTCATCTCGGCGGGGCCGGGCGCGGCCACTTCGAGGGCCATGCCCGTCAGGCGCTCGCGCACGTCGGGCATGCGCAGCACCTGGTCCATCGCAGCAGACAGCTTGTCCAGCACGGGCGCGGGCAGGCCTGCCGGGCCCATGATGCCGAACCACTGTTCATAGTCCATGCCGGTGATGCCGATCTCGGTGAAGGTGGGCACGTCCGGAAAGTCGGCGTTGCGTTTGGCGCCCGTGGCCGCCAGCGGGCGCAACTTGCCGGCCTTCACGTGGGTGCCCGCACTGGCCATGGTGGTGATCATCACGTTGACCTGTCCGCTCATCAGGTCGATGAGCGCGGGCGACGATCCCTTGTAGGGCACGCTCACAAAGTTCAGGCCCGAGCGCGCCTTGAACAGATCGACCACCACACTGCCCGTGCCCGCAATGGCCATGGTGAGCTTGCCGGGGTTGCCCTTGGCAAAGGCCAGGGTGTCGCGCGCGGTCTTGGGCTCGAACTGCGGGCTTGCCACCAGGAAAGCCGGCGAGCGGCCGATCAGCGAGACGGGCGTGAAATCCTTCACCGCGTCGTAGGGCATCTTGCGCGTGTAGATCGGGGTGCTGGTGTGAAACACGTCCACCAGCACCAGCGTGTAGCCGTCAGCAGGTGATTTGGCCACCGCATCCGCGCCGATGATGCCGCCCGCGCCGCCCTTGTTCTCCACAACCACCGCTTGCTTGAGCACACCCGCAAGCTTGTCCGCGATCTGACGGCCGATGCCGTCCGAGCTGCCGCCGGCCGGGAAGGGAATGACCAGCTTGACCGGGCGGTTGGGGTAGTCGGTTTGCGCGACCGCTTCGGTTCCAAACTGGGTCAGAAGTGTGGCCAAAACGAAGGAGACAAATAGGCGGATGCGATGTGGGTTCATCTTCCGATTGTGGATCAGACAAATCGCTGAACCATTCGGGCTACCCCGGTCCGCTTGTCGCCGCCGATCTGGTTCGTGCGGGTGCAAAGGTCGTGGCGACCGCTTCCACGGTCCAACGCTTCGGGTCCAGGCGCATTGCGACGCGACATCGCAGGCGAGCATCTTGATCATCGAGACGCGGTGCCCCATGGGGCGCTCCCGTGCCGCATTCACCCACGGCGCGGCGGACGTGGGTGTTTGCGTCCCACCGAATGGGATGTCCGGAGCTGTGGGCCCACATTCATCTCCATTGCGTCTGATGCATCAGTAAATCACAAAGATGCAATTCACACGACCGATATGGATCGCGAAGATGCGAAGTCATGACGATCACCCTTCCCTGTGTGCTCATGCGGGCCGGCACCTCCCGTGGTCCTTTCTTTTTGCGCGAATGGTTGCCTGAAGGCGACGAGGCGCGCAATCACGCCCTGATTGGCGCGATTGGTGCCTCCGATCCCTTGCAGCTTGATGGACTTGGCGGTGGCAGCACGCTCAACAGCAAAGTGGCCATCGTTTCGAGGTCCAGCCAACCGGATTGCGATCTGGACTACCTGTTTGCACAGGTGGGTGTTGGCCAGCGGTCTGTCGATCTGCGCCCGAATTGCGGCAACATGCTCACGGGCGTGCTGCCTTTTGCCATTGAACAAGGCCTCATCGCTGCGAAAGACGGAACGACAACGGCGCGGATCTACAACGTCAACACGTCCGCACGCATTGAAGCCACGGTGTGTACGCCGGGTGGACGCCTGACCTACGATGGTGACGTCCGGATCGACGGAGTTGCCGGCACGGCGGCGCCCGTGTTGTTGAATTTCCTGGACGCCTGGGGATCTGTCACTGGAGCGTTGTTTCCAACGGGTCAACGAATCAACCGCATCGATGGGGTCGACGTGACCTGTATTGACGCCGCCATGCCGCTGATGGTGGTGCGCGCACAGGATTTGGGTGTGACCGGCCGGGAAAAGCCTGTGGCGCTGGACGCCAACGCAAGCTTGCTGGCGCGCATCGAAGGCTTGCGCCTCAAGGCTGGCGCCATGATGGGCTTGGGTGATGTGTCATCGAGTGTTGTGCCCAAACCTGTCCTGGTCAGCCCGGGGGATTCTGGGCAGAGCATCACGTCCCGCTATTTCACCCCCCGCAAGTGCCATGCGTCGCACGCTGTCACCGGCGCCATTGGGGTGGCCACGGCATTCGCCCTTCCGGGCACGGTGGCCAGCGGTGAGCAATTGGAGTCCGGTCGACACAACCTGGTCGTGATGCACCCGGCCGGTCAGATCGACGTCGCGGTCGAAATCGAAGGTTCGGGTGCCTCTGCCACCGTTGTTCGTGCGGCCTTGGTGCGCACGTGCCGCAAGATCTTGCAGGGTGAGTTGCACCTTCCGGGCTATGTCTTTCCGCAGCCACCGGTGGCTTCATTGGCATCGGTGCGGTCCGAACGGGGCTATCAGCCGCTCACGTTTCCATCAAGGCCCTTGCGGCTGATTGTGCCGACCGTGGCCGGCGGGGGCAACGACGTGATTGCGCGGGTGATCGCCAGCAAGCTGGCGCCGATCCTGGGTCAAGAAGTTCGGGTCGACAATCGAGCGGGTGCCGATGGCAGCGTCGCAGCGGAATACGTTGCCAACGCCGCACCCGATGGTCACACCCTGTTGCTGGGGTACATCGGGACCCACGGCATCCGCCCGGCGCTTCAGCAACTGAGCTATGACCCGGTGAACGATTTCGCTCCAATCGGTCTGATCGGAGCTTCTCCGACCCTGATGGTGATCAATCCACGCGTGCCCGTGCAGGACGTGGGTGATCTGATCGCGCAGCTCAAAGCGCAACGAAACAAGTTCACCTATGCCTCTGCCGGCGACGGCACGGCCACACACTTGGCGGCGGAACTCTTCAAATTGCACACGGGAACCCAAATGCCAGGGGTTCCACACGGCGGCGCTGCACCGGCTATCGCCGATACCGCCAACGGGCTGACGCAGGTCATGTTTCCGAGCCTGTTCACGTCGGATCCCTTTGTCCGCACGGGCGCGCTGCGTGCCCTGGCTGTTGCCGGTCCTCGCCGCCTGACCAGCCATCCGGATCTGCCAACGCTGGAGGAGTTGGGTGTGGAGGGGGTCGAGGTCACACAGTGGTATGCACTGTTTGCGCCTGCGGGAACCCCGGCAGATGTCATTGGCCGATTGAACGCGGCGCTCAATGAGGTGCTGGCGGACGCTCAGGTTGCGGTCCGTATCGAGGCCTGTGGGGCCACGGTCAAGCTGGGGTCGCCTGAGCAGTTGGCCACTCTGGTGCGTACGGAAATCGCGCGCTGGTCAAAAGTGGCGCGGAGCGCCGGTCTTGTCAACGATGAACTGGACAAGCAAGCGCGCCTGGAGGCGGCCGAGATTTGACGCCGTGACTGCCGCGTCTGGCGGCAGTGGGTGTTCAGAATGTGTGCCGAATGCCCAGGTCGTAACCCGTGGAGCTGCCGTTGGCCGCCGTGGTGGCCCCGTTCAGCGCGACACTGGCACCGCCCGAATTGGAAACGCGCGCAACGGTTGCATACAGTGCCGTGCGCTTGGACAGATTGTGCACATAGCCGATGGCGGTCTTCTTGGTGTCCGGTTTGGTCCCCGAGTCCCTTCCATACTTGGAGAGTGATGCCTTGATTTCATGCGCACCCACGGGGACGATGGCGCCGAGCGTGTAGCCCTTGCCCGTGAAATTGGCGGGCGCCGCATTCACATCTCGAAGATAGGCACTGAACAACCGGACGACCCCAGCGTCATACAGAGCGGCGATGCTGGTGCTCTTGATGTCCCCGGCAACGTATTTGGTGTGCCCAAAAGCGGCCGAAACGTTCAGTGGGCCTTTTCGGTAACCCCCCCGAACGCTGTAGCCCTTGCCATCGGAGGCGCCCGCAGCATTGGAACTGTTCTCGCCAAAATAAACCTGGGCCTGCCCGTAGAACGGGGCGCTGCTGTCGGGCAGGTAATAGCCCAACATGTTGGAGGCGCGCGTCGCAACGGGCCCACCCAGCGTTCCCACATGCGGCTGACTGGCGCCAACTCCGACCACCGAAAAGACGTCGGCAAGCGAGCGATTCAGGTAGTGGCTGGTGAAATCACGACCCAAGCGGACTTCGCCCCAAGGTCCATGCAAACTCACGGTGGAGCGGCGCCCAAACGTGAATCCCTGGCGCCCCGCCACCGCCGCACCGGCCCCGGAGACCTGGTTGTTGCTGTTGCTGGCGACGCCTTGCCCATCATCGAGGTTCACCTGGCCTTCCAGCCAGAAACTTGCAGACAGGCCGTTCCCGATGTTTTCGGTGCCCCGAAATCCCAGCCGCGAACTGGTGTTGCTGCCACTGGTCATCTGACTGCGGTCGGCAGTGCTGCCAGATCCGTGGGAGTAGGCCGCATCGATGATGCCGAACACCGTGACGCTTGATTGGGCCGACAC
>CAYNWR010000064.1:0-2415 GCA_964400915.1 uncultured Burkholderiaceae bacterium | reverse complement strand
TGTTCCTTGAGTGTGGGGACATCGGGCAGCAGCGGCGAGCGCTTTTGCCCTGCGACACCAATGGGTTTGAGCTTTCCGGACTTGACGTAGGGAATCGCAGTAAAGAGGCTGGGAAACATGATCTGCGTCTGACCACCGATGGTGTCAGTAACTGCAGGCGACGAGCCCTTGTACGGCACGTGGAGGTAGCTGACACCGGTGGACAAACGAAAGAGCTCGGCTGCGAAGTGCGGCGCGGTGCCATTTCCCGCCGAGGCGTAGCTGAACTTGTCGGGTGACGCCTTGAGCTGTGCGATCAATTCCTTGGCGTTGCTGGCCTTGACGGCTGGGTTCGTCACCATCAACACGGGTGAGTAACCCACCAATCCGACCGGTTCGAAATCCTTGACGGGGTCGTAGCGCAATTTTTGAAGAGCCGGGTTCATCGCGTGCGTTGCGATGTAGCCCAGCATCAAAGTGTGGCCGTCGGGCGCGGCCTTGGCGACAAACTCGGCAGCCAATGCGCCTCCGGCACCCGCTTTGTTGTCGACGATCACGCTGTGCTTCAGGGTCGTGGCCAGACCTTGGGCGATGGTTCGAGCCATCGCGTCGTTTGCGCCACCTGCAGCCGTGGGAACCACAATTGTGAGTGTCTTCTCCGGGAACGCGTAGGCCACTTGAGCGCAAAGGATGCTGGCCGTGAAGGCTGAAATGGCGTGGGCAAGTAGCAGACGGCGCTGGGTTCGCACAAGACCTCCGTGGATGGCAGTGGCGGATGATCGTCAGGGACTCATTTCTCGTGAAGTGCATATTTGTTGTCATTTGATGCATGATTCCTATCAATGGGCGCCAAGGGCCTTTCCCAAGGCTTTCCAGTTGACCGGGAGACATGGATGACCATTCGATTTGATCTGGCTGACCTGCAGGCCTTCGCCGTGGTGGCGGAGCTGCGGAACTTCCGCAAGGCAGCCGAGCTGGTCCATATTTCTCAACCAGCGTTCAGTCGCCGCATTGAGAAGCTGGAAAACGCGTTGGGCGTCCGGCTGCTGGACCGCGACACGCGGAGCGTGGAACTGACCGCTGTCGGCCGGGAATTTGCGCGAAAGACCCGGCAACTGCTGGACGATCTGGACGGGACCCTGCTCGGAATTCAGGAGATTGCGGCAACGCGGATGGGCGAAGTCACGGTGGCGTGTGTGCCTTCGGCGGCGTTCTACTTCTTGCCACCGGTCATCAAGCAGTACCACGAGCGCTACCCCAACATTCGAGTGAAGATTCTCGATGCGGGTGCCAACGATGTTCTCTCGTCCGTTGCTCGGGGCGAAGCCGACTTCGGATTGAACTTCATTGGCAGTGCCGAGGCCGATCTGGAGTTCCAGACGATTCTGGAGGAACCTTTTGTCGCCGCATGCCGGCGTGACCATCCCCTGGCGTCCAAGAAGTCGGTGACCTGGGCTGATCTTTGTGACCATGATTTCATGACCGTTGGAAAGACGTCAGGGAACCGCCTGCTCATGGACCTGGCCCTGGCAGGACTGCCGCGTCGGCCCGTCTGCATCTACGAGGCGCAGCACGTCATCACCCTGCTCGGATTGGTCGAAGCGGGATTGGGTGTGGCCGCTGTTCCGCGCTTGGCCATGCCAGGACCGGACCATCCCAGTTTGGTCAGTGTTCCCTTGAAAGACCCTGTGATCACGCGCAAGCTCGGCCTCATTCGCAGCCGCAAACGGTCGCTGTCTCCCGCTGCTCAGCACTTGCACCAAATGTTTGGCGATCTTCGCCAGCGGACGCGACGCCGTCGTCGCTCGACCTAACGCCGCTGGGTCGTCTCAGGCGACATGTTCTTTTGCCGTGGTCAGGCAAGCTCGATTTCAGCAAGCGATCTAAACTGCCAGCACCCGCCAATCTGCGGCCCCATGTGCCGCGCAGGAGACCCACGATGCTGACCCCCGACGACATCGCCCGCCTGACGCCCGCCGAGACCGAGCGGCGTTTTCGCAGCCCCATCCCCACGCGAAGTGTGTCCAGCGACGAATTCGACCCGCTGCCGCAGACACCGCGCCAGCGCGAGTTCGAGGCCCGGCTTAAGGCCTATGGCGAGACCACCGCGCGCCACCTCGGCTTGTCGCGACGGCGATTCTTTCAGACGGCCACGGGCATGGCCGCTGCCTTTCTGGCGATGAACGACACCTACGGACCGCTCTTTGGCGTGAGCCGCGCGGAGGCCCAGACGCCCGAGCTGGCCAATGCGCGGGCCCAGGGCCTCAAGGGGCAGTTCATCATGGACATGCACACGCACTTCCTGCGCGATGACACGCGGCTGGAGGGCTTTGTGCGCAGCCGCGAGGCCGTGGGCAAGGCCGGCTGGAATCCCGCGTTGGTGGGCAAGCCGCAGACGCTGGACGACCTCAAATTTGCCAACTACTTCAAGGAGAT
>CAYNWR010000063.1:0-10602 GCA_964400915.1 uncultured Burkholderiaceae bacterium | reverse complement strand
AAGGTGACCTTCGAGGGCGCCGCTGGCACCAGCGGCAGGAACGCGCCCGACACGGCGCCGTGGTTTGCCCAAGCCCTGGACGCCGCCAGCCGTGCCCAGTTTGGCGCGGGGGTGGGCTACATCGGCCAGGGGGGCACGATCCCGCTGATGAACATGCTCAGTCGCGGTTTCCCGCGCGCACAGATGATGGTCTGCGGCGTGCTGGGGCCTCGCTCCAACGCCCACGGCCCCAATGAGTTCCTGCATGTGCCGTTTGCGCGCCGCCTCACGGCCGCCGTCGCTCAGGTCATGGCCGCCTTGCCAAGCCAACCGTGACGGCCGTCGACTCGCGCCTGTCCACGTTCACGTCGACCAGCGGCGACAACCTCGCGCTGCAGGAATGGCCCTTGCCCGACGGTGTGTTGCCGCGCGGTGTGGTCCTGATCGTTCATGGCCTGGGCGAGCATGCGGGCCGCTACGACGCGCTCGGCCAGTTTCTGGTCCAGCGAGGATTTGCAGTGCGGGCCTATGACCACTTTGGCCACGGCCAATCCAGCGGTCGGCGCGGCACCCTGAGCTCGGACACCCGCCTGCTCGACGACCTGGACGACATGGTGGACGCGACGCGCGAGCGCATGCACAACGCGGGCCTGTCACCCAAGACCCCGCTGATCCTGCTGGGGCATTCGATGGGGGGCCTGGTGGCCGCGCGTTTTGTGTCCCAGCGAGCAGCCAAGGTCGATGCCCTGGTGTTGTCCTCGCCTGCGCTGGACGCGGGAATGAGCGTGGCGCAGAAGGTGTTGCTCTGGATCGCGTTTCGCCTGTTTCCGGACCTGCCCCTGGGCAACGGGCTGAAGGCTCAATTCATTTCACACGACGCAGATGTGGTCAAGGCCTACATCGAGGATCCGCAGGTGCACGACCGCATCAGCGCGCGACTGGCCCAGTTCATTGCCAGCGCCGGCCCGGCCACCCTCGCCGCAGCGCCGCAATGGACAGTGCCCACGCTGTTGATGTACGCGGGCGACGACCGCCTGCTGGCCGCGGATGGCAGCCGCCGCTTTGCCCAGTCCGCACCGCCCGGCGTGGTCACCGGCCATTGCTGGGAAGGCCTGTGGCACGAGATCTTCAACGAGCGCGAGCCCGAGCGTTCTCAGGTGTTCGACATGCTGGCGGCCTGGCTCGACCGGCGCTGGTAGGCGGCCAGCCACCACAGCCCGCCGGCGATCAGGGCCACGGGCAGCAGCGATCCCCAATTGAGCAAGGTCCAGCCCTGGGTGGTCACCAGCACTCCCGAGGAGAACGAGCTCAGGGCCAGTGTCGAGTACACAAAGAAATTCAAGGCGCCCTGCGCCTTGTCCTTTTCATCGGCGGCGTACGTCGACAGGGACAGCGTGGTGCTGCCCGTGAAGAGAAAGTTCCAGCCGATGCCCAGCAGGACCGAGGCGATCAGGAACTGGTGCAGCTCGACGCCCGACAACGCCACCGCAATACAGATCAGGTTGAGCAGCACCCCCACGCCCATGATGGCCGCCGCACCAAAGCGCTTGATCAGGTGCCCCGTGAAAAACCCAGGTGCAAACATGCCGATCACGTGCCACTGCAGCACGAAGGCGGCGTCGGCAAACGGCAGGCTGCACTGCTGCATGGCAATCGGTGTTGCGGCCATCAGCAGGTTCATGACCCCGTAGGCCAGGGCACCCGATGCCGCCGCCACGATAAACACCGGCTGGCGCATGATCTGCCCCAGGGGGCGCCCTTGGGGCCCGGGCTTGCGCGCGGGTGCCGCAGGGAATTGGATCACCGACACCACACCAATGGCCAGCAGCGCCACCACACTGAGCGACAGGTAAATGCCCACATAGGGCACCGACAACAGGTCGCGCGTGTAGACCGCCAGGTTCGGACCGATCACGGCGCCCAGCAAGCCGCCCGCGAGCACAAGGGATACGGCCTTTTCCTTCCAGTCGGGCCGGGCGAGCTCGGCCGCCACAAAGCGGTACAGGCCCGCATTGGCGCTGTAGTAGCCCGCCAGCAGGGTGGAGGCGCACAGCAACGGAAAATTGCGCGTGTGGGCCGACCAGGCGCACATCAGGGCCGACACAAAGGCAACGGCCAGGCCCGTCTGAAAGGTGCGCTTGCGCCCCCATCGGGACTGGGCCTTGGCCACCAGGCCGGTGGACAGGGCGCCCCCCACCACATAGGCCATCACCGGCAGTGTGGCCATCCAGCCGAAGGGCGCCAGGCTCAGGCCGACCAGGCCATTGACGGCGATGAAGGTGACGTTGTTGGTGAGGAACAAGCCCTGGCACAGGGCCAGCAGGATCAGATTGCGGTTCAACGAGGCGACCTTTGAAGCAGTGACAGCCGGCCGCGCGGTTCATGGACCGGCCGAGCAGGCGCTGGAAGGATCATCATGCCTCAAGTGCCGCGATCCCAACGGCCAGCACGGCCGCGGTGTCGGCGCGCAGAACACGCGGGCCCAGGCTGGCAGCGAGCCAGCCCGTCTCGCGCAGGCTGCCCTCCTCCTCAGGCGTGAATCCCCCTTCGGGACCCACCAGAAGCGTGACCGGCGCATCACCCTGCTCCGCCAGCAGCGTTGCCAGCGCCATTGCCGGCGCACCGGTTGACAACACGATGCGCGTGCAGGCCTTGGCCACCGTCGGCGCAAACGACGACAGGCGATCGACGGCCTCAATGCGAGGCACCCGGTTGCGCCCGCTTTGCTCGCAGGCAGCGACGGCGATGGCCTGCCAATGCGCCTGCTTGCGCTGCGCCCGCGGGCCGTCCAGGCGCAGCACCGAACGCGTGCTGATCAGCGGCACGACGCGGGCCACGCCCAATTCGGTGCACTTCTCGATGACGAAGTCCATGCGCTCGTTGGTCGGCATGGCCAGCGCAAGCGTGACCTCGCGGGCGGCTTCCGCTTCGCGCGCCTGGTGCGCCTGTACATCCACCTCGACGTCGCTGCGGCCCATGCGCGCCACGCGCGCCGACCACTCGCCGCCCAGGCCGTCGAACAACAACAGATCGTCACCGGGCTGCAGGCGCAGCACTTGGGCGTGGCGCGCCGCACCGGCCGCCAGCAGCACGCGCTCACCGGCTCGCAGGGCCTCTGGATGAAACAGACGAATCATAAAAACAATAGCAAACAAACAAGCGCTGTCGCTCGCCAAGGGCCAATTTGATTCAGGAAATCATCCCACACGACCAAAAGCCCACCCCTGAGCGGTTTGGGTGCCTTCGATCTGCTCGATCAGGCGCGCCAGCGGAACCAGCTCGCGATAGCGGCTGGCACCGTGCAGGATGTAGCCGATGAAGCGCGGCGTGTCGGCCAGGTATTTTTCCTTGCCGTCGCGCAGGCTCAGGCGCGCGAAGATGCCCGCCACCTTCAGGTGACGCTGCAGGCCCATCCACTCGACGCTGCGGTAGAACTCGCCAAAGTCTGCGTCCACAGGCAGGTTCGCCTTGCGCGCGGCCTCCCAATACCGCGCCGTCACGTCGATCACCACCTGTTCGTCCCAGCTCAGAAACGCATCCCGCATCAGGCTGGCGATGTCATAGGTGATCGGCCCGTACACCGCATCCTGAAAATCGAGGACGCCCAGCCGGTCGGGCTCCTGGGACAGGCACATCAGGTTGCGGGGCATGAAATCGCGGTGCACATACACACTGGGCGACGCCAGGTTGCGCTCAACCAGGATGTCGAAGGCCTGGGTCAGCACAGCCAACTGCTGCGGTGACAGCTGCATCTGGCGATGCTGGCCCACGTACCAATCCGGAAACAGCTGCAGCTCGCGGCGCAGCAACGCGGCGTCGTACGGTGGCAGGACACCCACACGCGATGCCGTTTGCAGGCGCACCAGCTCGCCGATGGCCAGGCGCAACTGGGGCAGCGCGGCCGCAGGGCGCTCGGACTGCAACGATCGGATCAGGACGGCATCGCCAAAATCCTCGAGCAGGACAAAGCCCTGTGCCTCGTCCCACGCATACACCGTCGGCACCCGCAAGCCCGCTGCGTGCAGCAGGCGCGCAATGCGCACAAAGGGCTCGGTGTTCTCCTGGGGCGCCGGGGCGTCCATCACCACAAAGCTGCGCGCGGGCCCGGCTGCATCGATGCGCAGGTAGCGGCGAAAGCTTGCGTCGGCCGATGCCACGCGCAGGCTCTGCAGGTCCAGGCCGAGATTTGGAGCCAGACCGGCCAGCCATTGCTCCAAGCGCTGCTGACGCAAAGGGTCGGACCAGGTGGGGGCGGTGGCGGCCGCGGGCCGGGGGAAAGCATCGCTCATGGATAATTCTAGAAAGCGCCCGCCCATTGTCGCCCGCCCACGCTCCTGTCCCTTCGCGCAACACCCCAGCCATGCCGTTCCCGCTCGCCGTCGGTCGCCATGGCAACAAGCGCTTGAAACGGCTCGCGTGGGCCGCCATGGTGGCGTGTGCTGCCGGTCTGGCAAGTGCCCAGACGCCACCACCGCCCATCCAATCTCCTCCATCCCCATCCGCGCCCCGGATCCCGTCCGACGCGCAAGCGGCCGACCAGCCCCTGCGCCTGAGCGATGAACTTCAGGAAACCCAACCAGCCGCCACGCGAGGCCAGGCCGCGACGATCCTGCGCGGTGACTTCGTCACGGGCCGACCGGACCTGGATACCGTCGTGGAGGGAAACGCCGAACTGCGGCGCAACGACATCCTGATCCGCGCCGATCGCATCGAATACTGGCAGCCCGACGATCTGGCACGCGCCCGCGGGCGCGTGCAGATCAACCGTGGCGGCAATGTCTACGAAGGACCCTTGCTCGAGCTCAAGGTCGATGCGTTCGAGGGTTTCTTCCTCAACCCCAGCTTCAAGCTGCTGGCCAACGGAGCGCATGGGGAGGCCGAACGCGTCGATTTCATAGATGCGCAGCGCACCAACATCCGCAACGGCAGCTACACCACCTGCGAACGCCGGCCGGGGCCGAGTTGGCTGCCGGACTGGGTGATCAAGGCGTCCAACATCCGCATCGACAACGACGAGCAGACTGGCTACGCCACCGATGGGCGCCTGCAGTTCAAGGGCACCACCTTGCTCGCGCTGCCCGAAATCGGCTTTCCCCTGGGCGACAAGCGGCGATCGGGCTTTCTGCCGCCCACGGTCGGGCTGGACAGCCTCAGTGGCCTGGAGCTCACGGTGCCCTACTACTGGGACATCGCACCCAATCGCGACGCCACCCTGTATCCCACGCTGCTGTCGCGCCGTGGCGTCGACCTGGGCGGCGAGTTCCGCTACCTGGAGACGCTCTACAGCGGCAAGTTGCGCGCCAACGTGATGCCCAAGGACAGCCTGCGCGATCGCCACCGGTGGGGCCTGAGCTATCAGCACAACGGCATTGCGCAGACCGGCTTGCCCGTGTTGGGCAATCTTGCGCTGGGACTGAACATCAACCGCGTGAGCGACGACAACTACTGGCGCGATTTCCCCCGCAGCACGGCATCGCTCACGCAGCGCCTGCTGCCCAACGACGCCATCCTCAGTTGGGCGCAGGGTGATTGGTCGGCCACGGTCCGTTCCCTGAAGTGGCAGACGCTGCAGGACACCAGCAACCCGATCACCCCGCCCTACGATCGGGTGCCGCAGACGGTGCTGCGCTACGTCAAGGGCGACTGGGGCGGCTTTGATGTGCACGTCGAGGCCGACCACACCCGCTTTGAAGGCCTGCGCACGCTGACGCTGCAACCCAATGCCGCGCGCAGCTTTGCCCTGGCGCACATCAGCCGGCCCTGGCTGACGCCCGGCAGTTTTGTGACACCCCGCTTGCAGCTGCACGCCACTCGATACAGCTTTGACGCCCCCCTGGCCACCGGCGAACGCAGCGCGCAGCGCGTGTTGCCCACCTTCAGCATCGACAGTGGCCTGATCTACGAACGCGACACCAGCTTTTTCGGGCGCGCGTTTCGCCAGACCCTCGAGCCGCGCGCGTTCTATGTGTACACGCCCTATCGCGCGCAGAACCACCTGCCCAACTACGACTCGGCGTCCAACGACTTCAACTTTGCCACGGTCTTTACTGAAAACGCCTTTGGCGGCAACGACCGGATCTCGGACAACAACCTGCTGACCACCGGGGTCATCACGCGTCTGTTCGAGCCGGAAACGGGTGCCGAGGTCGTGCGCCTGGGCGCAGCGCAGCGCCTGCGATTCAAGGACCAGCAGGTCACGCTGCCGGGCGGCACGCCCGTGAGCGAGCGCCTGTCGGACATCCTGCTGGGGGCCACGATCAACTGGTCGCCCCGCTGGTCCTTCGATTCGACGGTTCAATACAACCCCAAATCGAAGCGCTCGATCCGCAACACCCTGGGTGGGCGTTACCAGCCCGGCCCCTACCGCGTTGTCAACGCGGCCTACCGCTTGCAGCGCGGCGTGAGCGAACAGGTTGACGTGGGCTGGCAATGGCCGATCAACGACTTGTGGAGCGAGCCCGACAAGGACGGCGCTGGGCCTGGCCGCGGCCTGGGTGAAGGCCGCTGGTACAGCGTGGGGCGCCTCAACTATTCGATGCGCGATCGCAAACTGGTCGATGCCATTGTCGGCGTCGAATACGATGGCGGCTGTTGGGTGGGCCGCGCGGTGCTGGAGCGCCTGCAGCGCAGCGGCGCCAGCAGCAACCAGCGCATCCTGTTCCAGCTGGAATTCATCGGGTTCACCCGTCTGGGTTCCAATCCATTGCAGACCCTGCGCAACAATATTCCCAGGTACCAGCTGCTGCGCGAGCAGACGCAGACGCCTAGCCGTTTCGGGCACTACGAATGAATCGATCGCACCATCACCGCACACCTTTCGATGTCCGACCTGCCATGCGCCTCGTTGCGGTCGGCGCCGCATTGGCCGTGGTCGCGGCCTCAGTCCACGCGCAGGGTTTGCGCGTGGGCCCGGGCGGCTCGCGCGTGGCGCCACCCAGCAACACCCTGGGCGCATTGGCCGCCGGGGCCAGCGCCGGGCAGCGCTCGGCGGATTTCATCGTTGCCATCGTCAACAGCGAGCCCATCACCAACCACGAGGTGATTGCCCGTGCGGAGCGTATGGCGTATCAGATGCGCCAGCAGGGCGAGCCCGTTCCCGAACGGGCGGAACTCCTGCGCGCGATGCTCGACCGCCTGGTTTCCGAGCGCGCGCAACTGCACCTGGCGCGTGAACAGGGCGTTCGCATCGACGACGCGCAAGTGGACCAGGCCGAGCGCAACATCGCCGTGCAGAACGGGATCGACGTGACCGAGTTGCGCCGCCGCCTGGTGGCCGATGGTCTGCCGGCGACGCAATTGCGCGACGAACTTCGCAACCAGATGGTTCTGCAGCGCCTGCGTGACCGCGAACTCGAAGCGCGCGTGCGGGTGCGCGACAGCGACATCGACGCCTATTTGCGCGAACAACGGAACCAGGCCTCGGTGGAGGCCCTGGCGCTCAACCTCGCCCACATTCTGGTGTCCGTTCCCGAGGGGGCGAACAGCACACAGGTGGCGGCTCTGGAAGCGCGCGCCAAGCGCGCCGTCGAGCGCGCCGCAGCGGGGGCGGATTTCTCGGCCCTGGCGGCCGAATTTTCCGACGCACCCGAACGAGCGTCGGGTGGGGTTTTGGGCCTGCGCCCGCTCGACCGCCTGCCCAGCCTGTTTGCAGAAGCCGCGCGGGCCGCCCCGGTGGGCGCCGTGTTGGGCCCGCTGCGATCCGGTGCGGGCTTTCACGTGCTGAAGGTGATCGAGCGCCAGCAGGACGGGCAGACCGGCCCCCAGGTCACCCAGACCCGCGCGCGCCACATCCTGCTGCGGGTGTCCGCGCGCCAGAACGAAGCCCAGGCACGGGCGCGGCTGGAGGCCTGGCGCGAGCAGATCCAGGCCGGCACGCTCGACTTCGCCACGGTTGCGCGTGAACAGTCCCAGGACGCCAGCGCACGCGCCGGCGGCGATCTGGGCTGGGCCAGCCCCGGGCAGTTCGTCGCCGAGTTCGAGGATGTCATGAACAGCCTGGCACCGGGCGATGTGTCACGGCCCCTGGTGTCGCGCTTTGGTGTGCACCTGATCCAGGTGGTCGAGCGCCGCGAGACCACCCTGTCCGAACGCGAGCAGCGCGAGCAGGCCCGTCAGGTGCTGCGCGAGCGCAAGCTCGACGAGGCCTTTGAAGCCTGGAGCGATGAGGTCCGCGGACGCGCCTATGTCGACATGCGCCAGGCCCCACGCTGACCTCGGGCGGCTCCGGGCGCCGACGGCTGGGCAGCCTCGGGCCCTGACGTGAGCGCCCCACACCGCGCCCGCAAGCGCTTTGGCCAGCATTTTCTGGTCGATGCCGCCGTTCTGGATGCGATCGCACGCGCCGTCGACCCGAAGCCCGGTGATGCGTTGGTGGAGATCGGCCCCGGGCTTGGCGCCATGACCCAGGTGTTGCTCGAACGCGTTCCCGCCCTGACCGTCATCGAGATCGACCGCGACCTGGCCAGCCGGCTGCGCAGCGATGCCCGTCTGCGCGTGATCGAGGCCGATGTGTTGAACGTGGACTTTGCGCTGCTGGACGCTGGCACGGCAACGGGCCCGTGGCGGGTCGTTGGGAACCTGCCCTACAACATTTCGAGCCCGATCCTGTTTCACCTGCTTCGCTTTGCGCCGAGTGTGGTTGATCAGCATGTGATGCTGCAACGCGAAGTGGTCCGGCGCATGGTGGCACCCGCCGATGGTGCCGACTACGGCCGTCTGTCGGTGATGCTGCAATGGCGCTATGAGATGGAGCACCTGCTGGATGTGCCACCCGAGGCCTTCGACCCACCGCCACAGGTGCAAAGCGCGGTGGTCCGTATGGTGCCCAGACCGGCGTCTGAGCTGGGTGGCGTCAGCGCCAGCGCGCTGGAGGATCTGATGCGTGCGGCGTTTGCCCAGCGGCGCAAGTTGCTGCGCCACAGCCTGGGCGCCTGGCTGGAGCAGCAGGGCTACGCGGGAAACTTCAACCTGCAGCGCCGCGCGCAGGAGGTGTCTGTTGGCGAGTATGTGGAGCTGGCGCGCGCACTGGCGGCACAGCCCAAGGCCGGGGCATCGTAACAACGGATGCGGGCGGGAATCAGCCCTGGCCCGCACGCCACCCATCGATCGGTCGATCGATGGGGATCGTCAAGTGCCCGTCAGGCGGCGGCGAGCCAATAGCCCGCGTTGAACGGGCTGCTCATGCGCAGCGCCAAAGGTGAAACATCCAGAAGCTTGTCGGTTGGCATGGGTTCGCCGAATTCGGCGATCGCATCGGCACCATGCTCGGCATCGGCCCCATTCGCCCGTTCTGCTTGGCCGGATTGTGCAGAACGGGCTACAGAAAAGAATAGAAGCATCGGAACGGTATTTTCCGATCCCCCCAGTAGTCGGCGGCGTCGCGGAAGATGTCCAGCAACTGCTCGCGCGATTCCTTGTCGAACTTGACGTTGGCCGGAATCTGCTCGAGCACCACGATGAAGCCCGGCTGCGGGCCCGACTTGTGCAAGGGGTCGGTCATGCAGTCGTACAGGGCATCGAAGTTCTTCCCGAAATGCGAGGGAAACATGAACTGAGCGGCAATCATGTCCAGCACATCCTGTTTGGACTGTGCGGCGGACAAATTGGCGTACAGAAAATGCTGCCCCAACTGCTGGGCGGCCTGCTGCAGGTCGTGCACGCGAAACGCGCGGATCGACTGCACGATGTTGGTTCTGACGTTACGAAGCGGCGTTTCCATTCCCGCGATTCTTTCCTAAGCAAATCAAACCAATGTTCCGATGTGGCCCACAAGGCACCGCCTACTCGATCACCCGGCGAAAACTCGCATAGTGATCGGCGGTGTAATAGCAGGCATCGGGCGTTCGGGGCGGACCCCCACAGACGATGCGCCGCGCACCACGATCGCGTGACCCCGGCGTCTTGACGGTGTATTCCCGATAAAACCCCCGCGGACGCGGCGGCAGCTTGCGCTCGCGATTGCCAAAAACCGTGCCGTCCTTCTCGTACGGAAACGGCCCACCCTCGTGGATGAGGCGCCAGGTGGTTTGACCTTGCGGCGGCAACTCGGCCTTGGCGATTTCAGGAAGACGGTCGACTTCCTGTACGCCTTTGGCCAAAACCGACGCGCCGGCACCCAAAAGTGCCGAGCCCAGGATGAATGCCAGTACCCACTGACCAAACTTGGTGCCGATACCTGTGGCCTTGTCCACCCTTCGCCTCCACGACGCCCCGGTCTCTGCGTTCACTTACCGGGTAAACCCTCGAAACACAACGGTCTAGTGTCGCCGATACGGGGGAAAAAGGCAAGAGGATGCCCAAATAATGGGCATTTTGGTGCGCACCGCCCAGCTTACGTAAGCGTGTGCCAACTTAGGTTCGCCCTGCGTTGGCATCGGCGACGGTCAGGGCGGTCATGTTGACAATGCGCCGCACCGTGGTGCTGGCCGTCAGGATGTGAACCGGCTTGGCTGCGCCCAACAACACCGGGCCAATGGCAATGTTGTTGCCCGCCGCTGTCTTGAGCAGGTTGTAGGTGATGTTGGCCGAATCGATGTCGGGCAACACCAGCAGGTTGGCATCACTTTGCAGGGTTGTGCCGGGCATGATCGCCCGCCGGGCGGCGGTGTCCAGCGCAATGTCGCC
>CAYNWR010000062.1:1988-10817 GCA_964400915.1 uncultured Burkholderiaceae bacterium | reverse complement strand
GGCCGAAGGCTGCTCCACCAACGCCATCATCCACCTGGTGGCCATCTCGCGCCGCGCCGGCGCGCACTGCGCGGTGTCGCTGGACGATTTCGATGCCTTCAGCCGCAAGGTGCCCGTGATCGCCAACATCCGGCCCAGCGGGGACACCTACCTGATGGAAGATTTCTACTACGCAGGCGGCATGCGCGGCCTGATGGCCACCTTGCGCGACGGCGGGCTGCTGCACCTGGATGCACTCACCGTGAGCGGCACCAGCATCGGCACCAACCTGGAAGGCGCCGAGGTGCACAACCGCGATGTGATTCGCCCCCTGTCCAACCCGATCTACCAGGAGGGCGCGCTGGCCGTGCTGCGCGGCAACCTGGCCCCCGACGGTGCGGTGATCAAACCCAGCGCCTGTTCGCCCCAATTCCTCCAGCACACCGGCCCGGCCCTTGTGTTCGACGACTATCCGAGCCTGAAGAAGGCCATCGACGATCCGGACCTCGATGTGACGCAGGATCACGTCATCATCCTGCGCAACGCTGGTCCCAAGGGCGGGCCGGGCATGCCCGAGTGGGGCATGGTGCCCATCCCGACCAAGCTCGTGAAGCAAGGGGTGCGCGACATGATGCGCATCAGCGACGCACGCATGAGCGGCACCAGCTACGGCGCGTGTGTGCTGCATGTCTCGCCCGAAGCCTATGTGGGCGGACCGCTGGCGCTGGTGCGCAACGGCGACCTCATCACCGTCGATGTGCCCGCGCGGCGCATCCATCTGGAGGTGTCCGATGCCGAGCTGGCGCTGCGGCGCGCGCAATGGAAGCCCCTGCCCGTGCGTTTCGAGCGTGGCTATGGCTACATGTTCAGCCAGCACATCCAGCAGGCCCATCAGGGCTGTGACTTCGACTACCTCGAAACCTCGTTTGGCGCACCTGTCGACGAACCCGCGATCTACTGACCGCTCACACCAACGTTCAACGACCGCTCCCCCTCCCCCAACAAACTCTGGAGACAAAATCATGATCCATCGCAGAACCCTGCTTCGCTCCGGTGCCGTGCTGGCCAGCGCGGCCGTCGGTGCGCCCGCATTTGCAGCCACCTGGCCCAGCCAGGCGCTGCGCATCATCATTCCCTTTGGCGCAGGGGGCACGTCCGACGTCATCGCGCGCCTGATCTCCAAGCCCCTGGGCGATCTGCTGGGGCAATCGGTTGTCGTCGAGAACCGCATCGGTGCGGGCGGCAACGTGGGGGCGGCGGCCGTGGCCAATGCCACCGATGGCCACACCATGCTGCTGACCGACCTGGGCGCGCTCTCGCTCACCCCCCTGGTCACGCCGCAGATGCCGTTCAAGACCGAAATGCTCACCGGCGTCACGATGGCGGCCTATGCGCCCCACATCCTGGCCGCACACCCGTCCGTGCCGGCAGCCAACCTCAAGGAACTCGTGGAGTTCTCCAAACGCACCAAGGTGAACGTGGCCTCGGCCGGCGGCGGCACGCCCAACCACCTGGGCATGACCGAAATCGCCATGGCCACCGGCATGAAGTGGACCCACATCCCTTACAAGGGCGGGGCGCCGGCGATCAACGACACCGTGGCGGGTGTCTGCCATGTGCTGCTCAACGGCATGCTGGCCACCTATCCCCAGGTGCAGAACGGCCGCCTGAAGATCCTCGGT
Source organism: uncultured Burkholderiaceae bacterium (assembly GCA_964400915.1). Lineage (GTDB taxonomy): Bacteria > Pseudomonadota > Gammaproteobacteria > Burkholderiales > Burkholderiaceae_C > CAYNWR01. The sequence goes on along the minus strand of CAYNWR010000062.1, from coordinate 9,156 downwards.
GTTTCCAAGGCCACACGCGTGGCGCTGATTTCCGACGTGCCCACCATCGCCGAACAAGGCGTGAAGGGCTACGAATCCGGTAGCTACCAGGGCATCGTGACCACCACGGGCACCCCCAAGGCCAACATCGACAAGCTCAGCGCCGCGCTGATCCAGGTGATCCGCTCGCCCGACGTGCGCGCCAAGTTCGCGGCCTCGGGCGCCGAGGCATTGACGTCCACCCCCAAGGACACCGACGCCTTCATCAACAAGGACCGCACGCGCTGGGCCGACGTGATCCGGCGCGCGGGCAAAGAACTGGACGGCAACGCCTGAGGTCTGCGCCTTGGTTCGCCGAAGCCATGACTGATACCAAAACAATAGCAAACTCTTCATATTCAACGCTCGCCATGGAGCGTTTTGGGCAAGATTTGCTCGAAAAGGCCGGCATGGAGGCTGCCCTGGCCGCCTGCGTGGCCCGCAACCTGGTGCTCACCGATGCCATGGGGCGGCGCACACACGGGCTGGCCATGGCTGCGCTGTACCTGACCGAGCTGGCCGAGGGTCGCATGGCCAAGTCCGGCAGGCCCGACGTGTTGCGCGACAACGGTCACGTGGCGCTATGGGACGGACGCTACCTGCCCGGCCACTACCTCATGGAGCAGGCCCTGGCGCTGGCGATGCCCCGCGCGCGCCAGTTCGGGCTTGCGGCGGTGGCCATCCGGCGCAACCACCACATCGGCGCCCTGGCCCTGTGGGCCAAGGTGGCGGCCGACGAAGGTCTGTTGGCTTTCGTTGCCAATTCCGATCCGGCCAGCAGCCGCGCAGCACCCTTTGGTGGCACCGAGGCGGTCTTCACGCCCAATCCCATCGGCTTTGGCTATCCCACCGGCACCACACCGGTGCTGGTGGACATCAGCGCCACCATCACCAGCACCTCGATGACCCGGCAAAAGGCCGCCGCCGGCGAGTTGTTCGAGCACGCCTGGCTGCTCGACAGCGATGGCCGGCCCACGCGCGATCCGCAGGTGCTGGAAAACCGCACACCGCGCGGTTCGCTGCAACTGGTCGGTGGTGTCGACCACGGGCACAAGGGATATGGCCTCACCTTGATGGTCGAGGCGCTTTCGCAAGGCCTGTCGGGCGAAGGCCGCAAGAAGGGCTCCAAGGTGTGGGGCGGCAACACCTACCTGCAGGTGATCGACCCCGAACTGTTTGCCGGGCGCGCGGTGTTCGAGTCCGAGATGTCCCACCTGTCGGACCTGTGCCGCAACAACCGCCCGGTCGATCCGGCGCGCCCCGTGCGCCTGCCCGGCGACGCGGCCGTTCAGGGCATCGAACGGTCACGCACAGAAGGACTGCGCTACAGCCCTGCAGCCTGGGACAAGTTGTCCACCTGGGCCCACAAGCTGGGGGTGGCACTGCCCCCGGCCCTCTGACCCCCAGGGCCGGCACACCAGGCTGCAGGCTCTCAAGCTCATTCACTCCCCGTTTAGCAACCCCAACAAACCGCCGCAGGAATCCAATGGCACTCAAGGACAGCACCAAACAAAAACTCATGGGCATCAGCGCCGCCACCATCTGCACGGCGCTCTACAAGCGAGGCTTTCGCAACCAGGTGATCCAGGGCGCGCGGCCCATCAACCCGAACCTACCCAACATGGTGGGCGAGGCCTTCACGCTGCGCTACATCCCCGCGCGCGAGGACCTCAATCCCATCACGGTGTTCCAGGATCGCAACCACCCGCAGCGCGCGGCCATCGAGCAATGCCCGCCCGGCGCGATCATGGTCTACGACAGCCGCAAGGATGCGCGTGCAGCCTCGGCGGGATCCATCCTGATCTCGCGCCTGATGGTGCGCGGCTGCGCGGGTGTGGTCACCGATGGCGGTTTTCGCGACGCGGCCGACATCGCGGCGCTGAACTTTCCGGCCTATCACCAGCGGCCCAGTTCGCCCACGAACCTCACCCTGCACCAGGCGCTGGACATCAACGTGCCCATCGGCTGCGGCGACGCACCCGTCTGGCCCGGTGACGTGCTGGTGGGCGACAAGGAAGCGGTGGTGGTCATCCCCGCGCACCTGGCCGACGAGATCGCCGACGAAGCCCACGAGATGACGGCCTTCGAGGACTTTGTGGCCGACGTGGTGGTGAACGAAAAGCGCAGCATCCTGGGCCTGTACCCCGCCACCGACCCCAGGACCAAGGACGACTTTGCGGCCTGGCGCCAGGCCAAAGGGCGGTGAATCGCCTGCTGGGCTGCTCGCGGCGTCTGGCCCGGCTTGGCGGGCAAGCCAATAGTCAGACTGAAGCAACCGCCTCGGTTTGGTCCTGAACACGAGGCTTGATGGCCGCAGCGCCGTCGATCACAACCCGGTTGCGCCCACCGTGCTTGGCACGGTACAGCGCGTCGTCCGCGCGTTTGAGCAGCCATTCGCCATCGGTTTCCCCGGAGCCCTCGCTCACACGTGACATGCCGATGCTGACCGTGACGCGCGCGCCTGGTTCATCGGGCCACGGCTGCATGGCCGCCACACCTTCGCGCAGGCGTTCGCCGAGCAGCAGCGGGTCGACATCCTCGCGCCCCAGATCCAGCAGCACGACGAATTCTTCGCCGCCAAACCGCGCAAGGGTGTCAAACGGGCGAACCAGCGAGGCCAGGGTTTGCGCCGTGAGGCGCAACACCCGATCACCTTCGGGATGGCCACGCGTGTCGTTCACCCGCTTGAAATGATCGATGTCGATGATGGCCAGTGCAAACGGCCCGCGGCCACGCTGCCAACGCTCCCATTGCAGGGCCAGGCGATCCATGAAGACACGCCGGTTGTACAGGTTGGTCAGCGGATCACGCTGGCTGCGGGTTTCAACCTCGGCCAGCACACGCCGCAACAGCACAGCGGCCACCAGCGGGTTGATGGCACACACCGAAGCCATTGAGAAATAGACGAATGCCAGCGAATGTCCATCCATCATGCGCAGCTCAATGGGCCACCCGACGATCAGCGTGCCGACCACGCGCACACCGATCCAGATCATCGCCGGAGAGACCAGCAACACCACGGCCCAGGCGGTCAGCATTTCGCCGCGCCGGCGCAACGATTGGAAGGCCGATGCGGTGATGCAACTCAGGATGACCGCAATGGTGACCAGCATCGCGCACACACGCAGATCGCCCTGCCCCATCACCCAGCCCAGCACCACGACCGCTGTCACGCCCACGGCCAACACCGTCAGAGGCCAGCGCAGCGACCGTTGATCCCAGAACAGATGCCGCAGGCCGAGCCACAGGGCCGTGAACCCCACCAGATTGACCAGGTTGCCACCGCTGCGCGAGATCTCGCCGACCAGCACGGGGCGCAGAGATCCCAACACAATGCCCAGTGCAAAGGCACCGTTGAAAAGGGACACCATGAGCAATCCGCGTCGCATGACCGGTCGCGCCACCGCAGGGATCAGCCACATCGCGCAGTAGATGGCCAGCTGCATGGCCACCCCCATCCACAGCAGTTGCGCCGAGTTCAAAAGTGTGAGATCCATCGAGCTCCCATGCAGCGAACGACCGCAATGCGCATTGTCGCAAAAACGGATGCGCTACAAGAGCCTGGTGTACGGGAACTGGGTGCAACGAACGACACTAATATTTTGATAGCATGCATGGTCCATCCGGCGCTCGCCACTCGCCAAAAGCGCCCCGACTGGGCGTGCGGCGGTCGTTTGGCGCGCATCTTGGTGCTTGCCGATGTGTCTTGCGCAATGGGTGGGTCTGCTGGTTTGAAACGCAAAGGAGCGTCAGATGGGACTTCTTGATTCAATCGCCGGCCAGGTGCTGGGCTCGATGGCGGGTGGTGGGCGTGGACAGCCGTCTTCCGGCTTGATGGATGTCATTGGCGGGTTGCTGGCCGGCCAACAGCCGGGAAGCGCTGGCGGTGGCCTGGGCGGTCTGATATCGGCGTTTGAAAAAAATGGGCTGGGCGACGTGATGGCTTCGTGGATCGGCACCGGGCAGAACCAAGCCATCAGCGCCGAACAAATCCAGTCCGTGCTGGGCAACGAGCAAATTGCCGCCATTGCCCGATCGCTGGGCTTCTCCCCGCAGGAAGTGTCTGGCCAACTGGCGCAGTTTCTGCCGCAGGTGATCGACCAACTCACCCCAAGTGGCAAGGTGCCCGACACCGACGCCCTGGGCGGTCTGCTGGGCATGCTCAAGGGTGGTGCGGGACGGTGAAGCGGCGACGCCATGGGCCCACAGCGACAAGGCATGCACCGATCCAGAGCCTGACAAGTTGCGTCAACACATCGACGCCGTCCTGGCAGTCGAACCGACGTAGCACGTTGGGCAGCACAAAGGCATTGGGCATCGCGCCGTGATCGAATTCCTGCTCGAAGTTTTTGGCGAACTGTGCCTGCAGGCGGCCGCTGAGGCCTTGGTGGAACTTGGCTTTCATGCGCTGGCCGAATTCACACGCGATACGCGCAGCCCATGGGTGGCGGCGCTGGGCTACGCGCTCATTGGCGCGCTGCTGGGCGGTCTCAGCCTGTGGGTGTTTCCGGCCAGCTTGGTAGCGCCCGTCTGGCGCCTGCCCAATCTGCTGTTCACGCCTGTGCTGGTGGGCGCCCTGATGGTGGCCATGGGCGCCTGGCGTGCCCAACGCGGACAGGCCGTGTTGCGCATCGACCGTTTCGCCTACGGCTACCTGTTCGCCCTGTCGCTGGCACTGGTGCGCTTCTTTCTTGTGGTCTAGGGCCTGTTCACGCAACGGCGGCGGAAGACGATTTTCGCGTGGGTCACGCGCCGTGGATCAGCGCCCACAGGCGAGCGGGCGTGATGGGCATCTGCACCTGGGGAGCCAGTTCGGCCCGGCCAGCCCGCGCCAGCGCATCACAAACGGCATTGACCACACAGGGCGTGGCGCCGATGGTGCCCAATTCGCCCACCCCCTTCACACCCAATGGGTTGTTCTTGCAGGGTGTCGTCTCGTCCATGTCGGTGACAAACGCAGGAGATTCGTCCGCACGGGGTGCGGTGTAGTCCATCAGGCTGCCTGTGAGCAACTGCGCCGTTTCGGTGTCGTACACCACCTGCTCCATCAGGGCCTGGCCGATGCCCTGTACCGCGCCGCCATCGAGCTGGCCGCGCACGATCATCGGGTTGACCACACGCCCCACATCGTTGATGGACGAGTAGGCGACCACGGCCACAGTACCCGTGTTGGGATCGACCTCGACCTCGCACACATGGCAGCCATTGGGCCAGGACGGGCCGGCCACGGCGTTGGTGGCCGCCACGTGGATTCGTGCATCGGGCTGGCTGCGCGCAAGCTCGAACAGGCCCACGCCGATGTCGGTGCCGCGCACGGCAAACCGGCCTGCCACGTACTCCAGATCGGCTGGCGCGGCCTCGAGCCGGGCCGCCGCCAGCTTGCGGGCTTCGTCCAGGGTCTGTTCGGAGCCCTTCTTGACTGCCGAGCCGCCCGTGAACAGCGAGCGCGAGCCCGCGCTGCCGAATCCATTGCCACGGTCGGTGTCGCCCATCACGATGCGGATGCGGTCCATGGGCACACCGAAGGCGTCGACCACCAGCTGGGCGAGCGTGGTGGCGATGCCCTGCCCCATGCCGTTGACCGCCGTGAAGACCTCGATGACACCTTGGTTGCCGCCCTCGGCATCGGGCAACACCGACACCGTGACGGATTCTTCGAGTGCATTGCCCCCCGTCCATTCAAGAAAGGTGGACAGCCCCAAGCCGCGCCAGAGCCCGCGGGCAGCGGAAGCGGCCGCGCGGGCGTCAAAACCCGCCCAATCGGCCTGCTCCAGGCCGCGATTCATCACATGTTCGAAGCTGCCGACGTCGTACACCTGCCCCATCGGGTTCTTGTAAGGCATCTGATCGGGCCGGATGAAGTTGCGCCGGCGCAGCTCGGTGCGATCCATCCCGATCTGGCGCGCAGCCTGATCCATCAGGCGCTCGATGTTGTAGATGGCCTCGGGACGCCCCGCACCACGGTACGGACCGGTGGCCGCCTGGTTGGTCAGCACCGCCTTGAAGTGAAAATCGATCAAGGGCACGTGGTACACGCTGGTCTGCACCCAGGGGCCGATGAGCAGCTGGATGAACAGACCAGCGCCCGTGGTGTAGGCGCCCACGTTGGCCAGCGAATGCACGCGCAGCGCCAGGATGCGCGCATCACCATCCAGCGCCAATTGCAGCTTGGACTGCAGGTCACGCCCATGCACCGTGGTGAGGAACTCCTCGCTGCGCTCGCTCACCCACTTCACGGGCCGGCCCAACACCCGTGCGCAATGGGCAACGGCCACATCCTCGGGGTAGGCACCTGTCTTCATGCCAAACCCGCCACCCACATCGCCCACCAGCACACGGGCCTGGTCGCTCTTCAGATTGGGCAGGGTGGCCACCAAGGTGTCGCGCAAGCCCGAGGGCATCTGCGTGCTCATGCGCAGGGTGAGGCGGCCGTCCTCGGCCATCCAGGCCAGCACCGTGCGCGGCTCGATCGACAGCGCGACCAGGCGCTGATGCCGGATGTCCATCTCGACCACATGACGCGCCTTGGCAAAGGCATCGGCCGTGGCCTTGGCATCGCCGTGCCGCGCTTCGGCGGCGATGTTGTCGGGAGCCTGGGCCCAGATGGCAGGTGCACCCGGTGCGGTGGCCGCTGCCACACTGCCGATCGCAGGCAGTTCGTCGTAATCGAACTGCACCGCCTCGGCCGCATCGCGGGCCTGCTGCCAGCTGTCGGCCACCACCACCGCCACGGCTTCGCCGACATGACGCACGCATTCATGCGCAAGCGCCCGGCGTTCCGGCGATGTGGGGGGCGAGCCATCGGCGCGGCGAAAGGGCGTGTCCGCGCCGGGGCTGGGTATGGGCCGGACACCGGCTGCAACCAGTTCGGCGCCCGTGAGAACCAGACGCACACCCGGCATCGCCCGCGCAGCCTGCGTGTCGATCCCCGAGATGCGCGCGTGGGCATAGGGCGAGCGCACGAAAACCAGCCGCAACTGTCCTTCGGGCACCACATCGTCGGTGAAGCGGCCCAGGCCCTTGAGCAAGCCTTCGTCTTCAATGCGACGAACCGATTGGCCGCTGCCGAAACGGGTGGGGATGGGGGAAGTCGCGCTCATGGGTGCTGGATTCGAAGTTGGCGTTGCCAGTCATTGTGCACAGACACGAC